>NZ_RRYX01000167.1:0-3740 GCF_014861375.1 Psychrobacter sp. FME5
CTTTACGGCTACTTCAAATGGCTGGCAGCTTAGTACGCTAGGACATTTAATTGTTGATTTTAGATTGCCTCGTACTTTAAGCGCAGCCGCCACTGGCATAATGCTAGCAACTGCTGGCGTGCTGCTACAAACCTTGACACGTAACCCGATGGCCAGCCCTGAAGTACTCGGTATTAGCTCAGGCTCAGCGATAGGAGTGGTACTGGCCTTTGTTTTCCTGCCCAGTTTTGGCTATACAGGTATTATATTATCAGGATTATTGGGTGCTTTTATCGTGCTCAGTTTGATCTTATGGCTTGCCCGTCGTATCAATCCGGCTTATTTATTATTAGTTGGTGTGGCCATTGCCGCATTGATGGGCGGATTATTAAGCCTGGTAAAAATATCTGGCGATCAACGGTTACAAGCGGTGCTAAGTTGGCTATCAGGTTCTACATATCTTGCCAGTCCAGAAACGGCATGGATTTTAGTAGGATTGGCTTTTATACTTTTCATATTAAGCTTTATGGTCATAAAACCATTAGAGATATTGAGCCTAGGTAGTGGGATTGCCCGTGAGCTTGGGGTATCTTTGAGATTGTATCAAACCTTGATACTTATTCTTGTAGCATTACTGAGTACGATATCAACGTTAGCAGTGGGTCCGCTCAGTTTTGTGGGTCTGATGATTCCTCACCTCGCCAGCACATTAGGCGCGGTGAAGCTCAAACGTCAAATTCAATTGTCTGCTATTTTAGGCGCGGGCTTAATGGTCATAGCAGACTGGATTGGACGCTATCTTATATTCCCCTATGAGATACCTGCTGGCACCATCGCTGCCATTATTGGCGGGGCTTATTTTCTATATTTGATGCGGCGTATTAGAGCGTAATCTATATGGTTAATACTTCATTAACGACATGACATCATTATCGCTACTTAAGGCTTTAAAAATATTTAAAATTAATACTGCGCCCCTATTGTAATGAAAATGATTATCATTATAATAGTGATTTAATTTACACATTGGTAACATTCATGCAACTGTCTCGCCTATATTCCGCCCTATTTTGCCTTAAAGCATCTAACAGAGCGCGTCATCCATTTTCAGTAAAATCACTGTCTATCTTTCACCTGTCTACTTCAGTCGTTTTACTTGCTGCCAGCCAAGCAGCATGGGCACAAACCGATATAAATAACGACAGTCAATCAGATGTGCCAAGTGTGGTACTTGATACGATTGTAGTGACCAGTAGTGCTGATGCGTCAGCAGATGGATTGCCAGATGCTTACGAAGGTGGCCAAGTCGCGACCGGAAGCCGTGTAGGGATTTTAGGCAATCAAGATATCATGGATACGCCATTTTCTACTACATCGTATACCAACGAATATATCGCCAACCAACAAGCCCAAAGTGTTGGCGACCTGCTCAAAAAAGACCCAACGATACGCGTGGCAAGGGGTTTTGGTAACTTCCAAGAAGCTTACTTTATGCGCGGTTTCATCACCACATCAGATGATACGATGTTTAATGGCCTATACGGTATTTTGCCTAGACAGTATATCGCCACCGAATTATTTGAGCGTGTTGAAGTTCAACGCGGCGCATCTGCTATGCTAAACGGTGCTGCACCCAGTGGCGGCAATGCTGGTGGTACGATTAACCTACTACCAAAGCGTGCTAGTAATGATCCCCTACGCCAATTAACGCTTGGTTATGGTGAAGGCGATCAAGGTAAAGTAGCGGTAGACGTGAGTGACCGCTTCGGTAGCAATGATGCGTTTGGCGTTCGTTTTAACGCCGCTTATCAAGATGGCGATAGCGCTATCGACGACGAATCTGCAACATTGGGTTTAGCAGCTCTTGGTTTGGATTATAAAGGCGATCAGTACCGATTATCAGCAGACTTAGGTTGGCAGGACAATAAACTGGAAGAAACCCGTCCTAGTGTCACTCTTGCAGGCGCTTCTAGAGTACCAAGTGCACCCAAAGGCTCAAAAAACTGGGTACAACCTTGGACGTATTCAAACGAAAAAGATGTATTCGGTACCATTAGAGGCGAATATGATTTTAATGACAGTATCACCGCTTATGGCGCTTACGGCATGCGACGTGGTGATGAAGACAATTCATTATCAGACCTTACTGTAACCAATACTAATGGTGCTGGTACTACCGCTCGTTTTGACAATATTCGTGAAGATAAAGTACAAAGTGCCGAGCTTGGTCTGCGTGGTCAATGGCAAACGGGGAAGATTGATCATGATTGGGTGATTGCAGCCGATCTTTATGATCAAGAAGAAAAAGGTGCGTATGCTTTTGAGGGTGCTCGTCCCAATAATTTATATCGCCCCATTAAATATCGTGATAACAGCTGGTCAGATACTGCTGTTTTCGTCGGTAACGCGAATAACCCAACACTCACTAACGAGAAAAAATTGCAAAGCTTTGCCCTAGCAGATACTTTCTCTCTATTTAATGACAAATTAAAAACCACATTAGGCGTTCGTCATCAGAACATAGAAACAACTAGCTATAACCCTGATACTCAAGCGCAAACAGGCAATTATGATGAAAGCAAATGGACACCTAGTGTCGGTCTTGTTTATCAACCAACTATGGACTGGTCTGTCTATGGTAACTACATTGAAAGCCTAGCACCAGGAAAGAAAGCACCTCTAGAGAATGGTGGCAACCCTGTTACCAATGCAGGACAAGACTTAGCACCTTATGTTAGTGAGCAAACGGAAGTAGGCGTCAAATATGACAATGGTACAATTGGCAGTAGCTTAGCTATATTCCGTATAGATGCTGCACGTGCTTATATTGATGACACCAATACTTTTACAGCAAATGGTGAAAACCGTCATCAAGGTGCCGAGTTATCAATATTCGGTAGTCCAAGCGAAAACATGCGCCTGATTGCAGGTGTCAGTTATTTGAGTGCTAAGCAAAAAGATACGGGTGATGTAACATTGGATGGCAATCGAGTGATTGGTCTACCCAAACTCCAAAGTAACGTTAACCTAGAATACGATCTAGCAGCCGTCGAAGGATTAACATTAACAGGCGATATTATACATACAGGCGCTCGTTATGCTGATAATGCTAATACTTTGAAAGTTGATGGCTATACCACTTTGGACCTTGGTGCCCGCTATCGTACGGTACTAGCAGGACAAGATGTCACGTTAAAAGGCATGGTGACCAATGTCACTGGTGAAGACTACTGGCAGTCAGTAGGTGGTTATACAGATTTCGGTTATCTAAATGCAGGCGAACCCACTGCGTTAAAAGTTTCAGCGACGTTTGACTTTTAAATTTGAACGCTAAGCTTCGCCAATGAAACGACTATACTGAATAAACTGTCGTTATAAAATCATTATCGGGTTTGAATAAAAGGGATTAGGCGCCACCTACTCCCTTTTGTGCTATCTAAAAATACGCAAAATTCATTTTATTATTGAGTCACTATGTCCTCTCGCGCTACAGCTTCTCTATATCATATAATCTGGTCGCATTATCGGCTGCCTTTTTTCAAAGTCATCTTACTTAACTTAGTCAATGCCGCTGTTAGTGTGGGTATTATTGCTTATATTAATCATACTTTTATCAGTCAGCCTGTTTTTAATACCTTGTCATGGCAGAGCTTAGGCTATTTTTCAGCGTTAGTCGTTCTCCTATTAGTCACGACTTTTTTATCACAATATGCCCTAACCCGCTTGGGTCATAGATTTGTGTATGAGCTCAGAACCAAGCT
>NZ_RRYX01000168.1:0-3624 GCF_014861375.1 Psychrobacter sp. FME5
TCATCGAGTCGTTAGTTTACCAAGTTTATCTCTACGGTTTCTTCAGCATAGCTCATATCGCTCTACCCTCAAGTGATTTATCATCCCGAATTAAATTTTACTCAAATAGTTTATCTAAGGGTAGACTGCCCTCATGATGGCTCACTCAAAAGTTTGTGTCTGCATTTTTTTAGGGCAATCGATCAGGCACTAGATGCCAATTATGAAAAAAAATATGCTCTAAAACGTCATGGTATTGAAACATTGCTGAATTTGATGCGACAAATCTCTAACCATCACGCTATCGGAATATTAGTGATTGATGAGATTCAGCATCTGAGTATCAATAAATCAGGGGGCGCTGAAAAAATGCTCAATTTTTTTGTCACTCTCGTAAATACTGTCGGACTTCCAGTTGTTATGGTGGGAACTCCTAAAGCAAGATTTATTTTCGAAGCTGATCTACGTTCTGCTCGCCGTGGTGCAGGATTTGGTTCAGTTTTTTGGGAACAAATGAAGCAGGAACCTGATATAAAGTTAGGTGATGGAAAAACAATGCGGTCAGAATGGAATCAATTTACCGATAAATTATGGAGACTTCAATGGCTTAAAAAGTCAGATGTCATTTTATCTAATCGGGTTCGAGAGCGTTGGTACGACCTATCTCAGGGTATTCTAGATATTGCTGTTAAAATATTTGTTTTAGCTCAGTTACGAGCTATAGATCATGGCATAGAACGCATTACCGCCCCTTTACTGCAAGCAACGTATGATGAAGACCTTAGACCTATTCATCCTATGATTGACGCCCTACGGTCTGGACGAGCTGATAAAATTGCTCAGTTCTCGGACTTAGTTATTCCTGATATCGACAAAAAGCTCCTAACGCTTCAATCACAATTACAGCAAAGAAGGGCTGAGTTTGATGAGTTTTCTGAGTATCAGGGACATGAGATGAGTATCAGATTACACCGCATGTTAGTTGATATTGGTCAGGAATCTCCCCTATTAGTGCCTACGGTCAAAAAGGTCATTCAAAAGCTACCGAATGCGTCTATGTCGGATTTGATCGTTGTAGTTCTAGAATGGTTGAAAGATGAAAAGCTTGATGAGTCCATTTCAACGAAAAAAATAAAACCCCGTAGATCGAAAGCTAAAGCTAGTCTTCTGAAACAAAAAGACTGGCATACCTTGGACAATGAAGATTTACGCTTTCAGTTCAGCCAAAAGAACAAAGAAGAGATGTTGTATGATCATTTAAAAACGTCCACTAATCTTATTTTTGATATAAATGATTGGCTACCTAGAGTAAGTTGACGTGCTAAATTTTCCCATCCCTTACCCTGATGAACTTATCTATAGCACAGTAGCTCGCTCAAAAGTAAGATCAGGAATCACCAGCCCAAAACAACTGCTCGATGATGTTTTTGGAGATAGAAAGGTAGTAGCAACTGTTGATATACCGTGCCATTTATCTAAAATCACTAAACACTACCCTACCGGTCTATATGATGTTAATACATTAGCCTATAAACATACTTTGTTCCCCTTGTACGCCCCTTTTATTCCTGAAGAGCGCAGACAGAAATGTATGCATTGGATGGGTGAGCAGTCTCAAGGAGCTATTCATCTTGCCATTGGTAAAAATGCTTCGCGATTACCGCCGATTAAATTTTTAAGGTTTTGCCCTGGATGTTTTGATGAACAACTGGCTAATCATGGAGAGTGGTACTGGTCAAGACTATGGCAAATTCAAGGATTAACTTGTTGCCTAAAACATGGAACGTTATTAAATTCTTCTCATGAGTATAGATCAATATCTCGCCACGACTTTATTGCTCCTGATCCGCACAATTGCAAACCTAATATTCAAATATCGTCTAGTGTAGATGATATATTCATTGCAGAAAAGATAAATGAGCTTTTTCATTTGCCGAGCCAGACTTCACCTAGCTATGTGCAATGGAGTGATTTTTATAAAAAGCTTGCTTTAGACAGTGGCTGTCTTAGAGGTTCAAAGCATATCTATTATGACCAAATTGTTGATAAAATAAAAAACAGATGGTCTGATAGTTTACTTGAACAATATAGTCTAAATCACTTAGGAACAGAGACAAGTTGGCTTCATGGCATATTCCGTAAGCACAGGAAATCATTCAGCTACTTAGAACATATTATTGTTATTGAAGCTCTAATAAGTAATGATTGGTCATTCCCAGAAATAATAAGGTTAGTAAAATCTCAAAAACCTGAAAAGACTAAAATTGAAATTGAAGCAACATTGCCTGAGCATATTGATTCCACCACCCTCCTATCTAAGCGTGATCTTTGGATACAACTCCTAAGAGAACAAAAAAGTATAAAAAGTGCTCGTGCGGTTAATCGAGCACTTTATGCGTGGTTATATCGTAATGATAAAGCATGGTTGATGCATACTAATAAAAAGAATCATAAGTACCATATTCCTGAAGGAACAAAAATCAACTGGAATCAGCGTGATATTAAAATAGTACGGTTGTTAGTTGAAAAAAATAAAGCAATAATTTGGGACATGTATACACCACGTAGATCAAAAAAATGGTGGGTGCAGCAAACCAACTCCATTGCTACAGTCGAAAAAAATTTAGATAAACTACCACTCGTAGCGGCTTTCTTGGGCCGGTATAGTGAAGATGTGAGCGACTATCAGATTAGACGTGTAAGTCGTGTACTGATCAAAAGTATTGGTAAAAAAGAAGTTCTTTCACGTTGGGTAGTATTACGACAAGCAAAGTTAAGCGAGCAGAGAATGACATCTTTGACTGATAGATTTTTAGAGGTGGCTAATAATATTACTGTCAAGGAAATAGCTAAGGTAAGTTTATGAAAATTAGGAGTTTTCCGAAAAATGTGCAGATAAGATACATTGGTAAAATTTTTAAGCACAATCACTTGAAGTCGTGGAATCTAGAATTATGCGTAAGAGACGGTGAAACAAATCTTCTAAAACATACTAGGCTATCGAACTTACCAGCTCTCGCAAAAAGAAGGTATATAAATCCTAATGATGGTCAGGCCCGTAAAGGCGGCTATTCAATGAACCTAGATGGTATATCGACTTCAAGCTGGCAAAAAGGTTTCGACTCAGAAAGTGGTGGTAACACCTTTATATTCGACTATCACAGTCATCATTCTTCTAGTATTAAAGTTCATATACCTCAAATAGAAATTGCGAGAATTCTATTTTTTCATAATGCTTATCTCGCTCGAAACTGTGTTGATAACGGTATATTAAGCCGAGAGTTCTGGATTAAAAAAAAAGCAGATAACTCCATACTAATAAATATACTCCCTACTTGTACTCTGCCAATGAAAACCTTCGATAGTGAAGGCGCGCGACGCTTATTAGCATGGGTTTTATTAGATGATAACGCTCGTATTTCATACGAGAGTATTGCTAGATTATATAATGCAGAAGTCCTAAACAAAGATGGTAGCAAAACCTGGATTTTTCATTTTCAACCACCTCAACTTGATAACCTAACACTAGAGACTAGGGGTTGGTTTGATGATAAAACTAATAATTATTACGTCCATGAGATTATAGGTATTAGGGCGTGTCATCAATTAGCATAGATATTTCAGAATAAGCTATACTTAGATCGT
>NZ_RRYX01000169.1:0-3495 GCF_014861375.1 Psychrobacter sp. FME5
TCTTTGGGTTATTATAACCTCTTAGAAGCTGTCCAATTTTATTATGCCACTACATGGTGGCTCTACAAACTCTTTGAAAAAGGCATAGCTGGATTTTACGGTACGGTGCTTCCTAAACAACGCTGGCGTGTAAGAGCTGGCAAGAAACTTTCATGGCAAATAGACGGTGAGAGCTCAAACATTGAGAATATACTGCCGAACATGAAAACAGATATTATTATCGATAATATACAAGTAGCACATCGCACAGTGATCGATACTAAATTTACTTCTATATCACCAAAGGCGGGGTCAGTGGCTACAATGATAAAGAGGGCCTCTTCACCACAGACAATCGGGAAGCACTCGCAGGACAGTTAGACGATGTGTTTGATGCCGAGAAGGTGAATGAGGAGCTGGGGGCACAGACGCAGATTACGCAGGAGTTTGGTAAAGAAGCTCCTAAAGCGGTTGGAGACTTTGCTAATAATCGTATTAAGGCGATCAGAGCTGATACTACTCTTAGTGACGCAGAGAAAGTTGCTGCAATTAAGAAATGGGATGAAGGTGGAGTCTATCGCGTTGCTGCTCATACGGCGATTGGGGCTTTGGGTACGGGTACTTTAGAGGGCGCTTTAACCACAGGTGGCGTAGCAGCAGCAGCGCCTACGCTCGATAAGGTGCAAGCTAAACTATCTAAAGCACTCATTGATAAAGGTATGAGTGAAGATGTAGCCAAAGGTGCCGCAAGTGGTGTGATCAGTTTGACGTTACTAGGTGCTGGTGCAGCAGCTGGACTTGATACGTCAAGTACGGTGACGGCTACTAATGTGGATGCTAATAATAGACAACTGCATCCAAAAGAACAGGACTTGGCTCATATCCTACTTAAAAAAGCAAAAGAGAAAGGGTGGAAACGTGCTGATGGTAAGCCTTATACTCTACAAGAAATAGAAGATGCTCTGCGCTGGGCAAGTAGTTCAAAATATAATGAAAATTATATGAGCAATACAAGTGCGCTTATTACTTCTAAAGACACGAAAATATCTACAAATAACAAGTTGTATGATAGTGCGGCAGGTGCAAGCTACGAGCAGAGGTTATGGAACACTTATCCTCAAAAAGATGGCTCAATAAGAATGAGCCAAAATCTTTCAAGTATCAATAAGCCCGATAACAATCTAATCACTTTTATCAAGGGTGAAGCACCTAGCTATGGATATACTTGGGATAGAGGCATTAATCAACCCTACAATGCAAAAACAGCAGGACCTACTCCAGGCAAACCTAAGCCACGTGGTAACCAAGCACCAATAGTTACTCAAAAAGAGTTAGATACACGTAATCAAGCGGTCAAAAATGGTGTAGATTTGCGCGGCGGCAATAGTATTCAAGCTGAATCAGACAAGACGGTAAATGAAAAAGTGATGCCAGTTGTTCAAGTAGGTGTTGGCACTAGTGAAGTACTAGGGGGTACAGCAGCTTGCGTGACAGGAGTTGGCTGCATAGGAGGAGCTGCGTTAATAGCTAATGGCTTAGATAACATGGCCACAGGCGGATCAAACTTTAATAAAAAACCGACCGAGCAAGTGCCTTCTGCTGCGTTAGATGCAGCTGGGGTGTCTAAAGAAACGGCAGGTTGGGTTAAGCTGGGCACTGATTTGGTTGCAGGTGGCGCAGTAGCAAATTTAACTAAGCCGAAGCCTAAAACTTTAACAGTTTCAGAAACGAGAAATACTAGAGTTGAGAATAATTTTAACGCGGATAACTCAGGATTTGGTAATTCAGCTGTTAGAGATTTCAGTGCAACTACCAATAACCCAGTGGTACACCGTGCAGAGAATATAAATGCTGGTCAGGTGACAGATCGAGACGGTTTGCCACGTACAGGTAGTACTAAAGGTATAAGTGATAGTCAGATTATTGAGATGAACGAAGAATGGCCTTCCTATTACGGAACTGGATATCCTGCTTGGAAACCTGGAACAACAGTTAAAGATAGAGTTGTCGATCAACCCGAAACTTACCGTATGGTAGTTAGCAAAGATCAGTACGAAACTATTATTGATCCGAAAAATCCTAATCCGTCTAAGTCCTTAGGGGGATGGGCTACTCAAGAACCTGTAAATTCAGTTAGTGATATGCGAAATAAATTAGCTGTGACAGAAGAGTTCAAACCAAAGAATTTAGATAATGGTGAGCCTAATAGTTTTTATGTAGTTGAATTTGAAGTAAAATCTGGAGTAGGCGTACGTGAAGGTATAGCAGGAACAATGTACGATACAGTGACGAAAAAAACTTTACCAGGTGGAGTCAAACAAACTAATTTTGTAGACAAGTCTCCCTATACTAATCCTGAACTATTTGAAATAAAAGAAATAAAGGAGATTAATTAGTATGAAAAGAATTTGTTGTATTTATAAAAGAATTATATTTAGCAATAACGAAATAGTATATAGAATTAGTTCTGGCTCACCTGCTAAAAAATCAGATATATTCTTTGAAGATTTTGTTGAATGGAGTAGGGTAAAAGACCGTGGAAGTTGTATTGAATATACTGTTAATCTTATGATGGAAGATGGAACTACTCAAACTATTACTTCATTTGGAATTAGGTCTTCATATATAATCGATAATAAGTATGTAATGCTAGTTTTTTTTGAAGATAACGATAAATTTATTCCACCTAATAATGCCGCGGTCTATAATGCTGCTGGAGAATTATTACAGCAGCTTGAAAGCCCTAAAAATGAACAAGGTTGGTACATACATAGCATTTGGTGTGAAAAGGTACATTTGAGTAATTCACTTGGTGTTTATATTACTAATGATAAAGACTGGCCTGCATTATGCTTTTGTAAATATACAGGTGATCCAAAACTCATATGGACAGGAATTCAGAAAGAAAGAAAATAGAGCAAGATATGCTTTCTTAGTATAGGATTACTTCAGAAATATTTATACTATAAATTATTGATTTAACTAGAAGCTACGATGCACAATACGTATCGTAGCTTTTTTACGTCATGAATCCAAAAGCAGGTGAAGCACCACGAGTTTATCAATCTTCAATTGCACCGACTACCAATCCTTCTGGAGTGACCAATGTGGGTAATGCAACTCAAACTATAGTACCAAATCGCACATTATGGGATGAACCTACTAAAACTAATGACGTTATAAAGGTTAAATAATATGAAAGAATTCAGTACTTAGATTAACACACCAAGTGCAACGCTAAATTATATTATAGAACACCTGATTGGGCGTTTTAAACCCTAATCGTTTTCTTGGTCTGTTGTTTAGTTTATTCTCAATGTCCTGTATCTCATTATCAGAGACTTGTCTAAAGTCACAACCCTTAGGCAAGAACTCTCTGATTAAGCCGTTAGTATTCTCGTTGGTTCCTCGCTGCCATGACGCATAAGCATCGGCAAAGAAGAAGGAAGTAAAGAGCTTTCGTTTCACCTTCTTATGCTGAGCAAACTCTTTACCATTGTCAGAGGTAATGGTCTT
>NZ_RRYX01000016.1:0-43599 GCF_014861375.1 Psychrobacter sp. FME5
GTATAGAGGGTAATAACTGTCGCCTTAGACACCGATTAAGACGAGCGGTTAGAAAAACCTGTTGTTTCTCTAAGAAGCTCGATAATCACTTCAAAGTGTTTGATATGGTGTTCTTTTACATCAATTATGGCTACGTCTGATGCCAGCATACTTTTTAGAACACCACCGGATATTTTATGAATAAGAATATTGATCATACTGACCCCGCTAAAGATATGAATACCGAACGTGGCAACGGTGGTGAAACCCATCAGCGTGCAGGTGATGACACCAAAGACATGACGACCCAGCAAGGGGTAGTTATTTCTGATAATCAAAACTCACTTAAGGTTGGTGCTCGTGGACCAACGCTGTTAGAAGACTTTGTATTACGTGAAAAGATAAATCATTTTGACCATGAGCGTATTCCTGAGCGTATTGTGCATGCGCGTGGTAGTGCAGCACATGGTTATTTTGAGCTGACTGAATCGCTCGAAGAGTATACCACTGCAAAGATTTTGACAGAAACCGGTAAGCAGACGCCATTATTCACGCGTTTTTCTACGGTTGCTGGTAATAAAGGCTCAAAAGATACGCCACGTGATGTTCGTGGTTTTGCGGTGAAAATTTATACCGAAGAGGGCAACTGGGATATCGTCGGTAACAATATGCCGATTTTCTTTATTCAAGATGCAATGAAGTTCCCTGATCTCGTGCATGCTGTGAAGCCAGAACCTGATCGCGGTTTTCCGCAAGCGGCATCGGCGCACGATACCTTTTGGGATTTTGTATCGCTGAGCCCTGAGACCATGCATAATGTTATTTGGCTGATGAGTGATCGCGCGCTGCCACGTAGCCTTGGGATGATGGAAGGCTTTGGTATCCATAGTTATCGCTTTATCAACAAAGATGGCAAAAGCACCTTTGTGCGTTTCCACTGGAAGCCAGTCCTTGGTGTGCAGTCACTCACTTGGGATGAAGCGGTTAAAATTTCTGGGGCAGATCCCGATTACAATCGCCGTGATTTATTCGAATCGATTAATAATGGCGATTATCCAGAGTGGGAATTTGGCGTACAGTTATTTACCGAAGAAGAAGCCAATAAGTTTCCGTTCGACCACCTAGATGCGACCAAACTGATTCCAGAAGAGTTAGTGCCAGTAAAAATAGTAGGTAAAATGGTGCTAAACCGTTATCCAGATAACTTCTTTGCTGAAACGGAACAAGTGGCGTTCTGTCCGTCGCATTTGCCACCAGGTATCGATTTTAGTAATGATCCACTATTACAAGGTCGCCTATTTAGCTATTTGGATACCCAGCTTACGCGCTTAGGCTCACCGAACTTTGCTCAAATTCCCATTAACGCGCCAAAATGTCCATTTGCTAATAATCAGCAAGATGGTCATATGCAGATGCAAGTGCCAAAAACTCGTGTCCTTTATGAGCCACAAAGCCTAGATACAACGAGACCGCGCGAGAGCGTCAAAAAAGGCTTTGAGTCGTTCCATGAGCAGCTAGACGATGGCGTTAAAGGTCGCGTGCGTGCCGAAAGCTTCGCCGATCATTATAGCCAGCCGCGTATGTTCTATCGCAGCCAAACACCCGCTGAACAAGCCCATATTGCCTCTGCCTACGCATTTGAGCTGGGTAAAGTAGATACCGCACATGTGCGTACGCGGATGCTTAGCCATCTACGTAATATCGATGAAGACTTGGCTAAGCGCGTGTCTAGCGCTCTGGGTATGGAATTACCAAAAGCGGCAGAACCAGCAGCGCCGGTACAAGATATGGCGACATCGGATGCGTTACAGACCATTGGTCGTACGCCAAAGAGTTTAAAAAGTCGCTTAATTGGTATCTTGGTGGCAGAAGGCTCGAAGCATAGCGAAATTAAGAAGTTTGAAGATGCAGCCAAAGAGCAGGGCGCTCGAGTAAAAATTGTCGCACCAAGTAAAGAAGTTGTCTTGGACGATGATACACGTATACAAGCTGATGAACGCGTTTCTGGTGGTCCGTCAGTGATGTTTGATGCGGTGGTTAGTATCATCATGCCTGAGCAAGCCAAGAAGCTGGCTAAAGACAGCGCAGCGTTAGATTGGTTTACAGATGCTTATGCACATTGTAAAGCTATTGCTTATTGCGGCGCGACCGATGAGTTTATTCTGAGTAAGTTACCCATTGAAAAAGATGCGTTTGTAACGCCATTGGCGGACTTAGATGCTTTCATTGAAAATGCCAAATCACGTCTGTGGGAGCGCGAGCCAAAAGTTCGAGATCTTGCTTAGTTTTTTAATCTAAATTTCTAAACAAAGAACTCAGCCTACGTGCTGGGTTTTTTATTGTTATAAAGATAAATTTTTATAGGATAGCTATGTATAGTCAGTGAGAAGTAATATCGCTACATCACGTACTGCAGGTAGCGTTTTTAAAGTATTTTAACTATAGAGTCATTATAGAAATAATAAAACACTTATGAAATATGGTCACAAGCGTTCACTCAAAATCATTTATTTTAAAATAACGGGCGTTATACTAAGGCGCGCTAGTTTAATCAACGAATAAAAAGAGTATCACAAGAATGACTGAGAAGAGGTCAAGGAAGATAAATGAGTTTATGTAATATCGTACGCTTAGATGGTTATATTCAAAGTACGTACCTTGCGGTGTATCCAAATAAAATTATGCTATTAGACGGTGCTTGCCGCCCTGACGTATCGATGGTATTGGACTATATTAGAACGACTTTGCAAAGACCAGTAACGGATTTAAAAGTCGTCATGGTCACCCATATGCATCCAGATCATGCAGGTGGTGCACATCAATTTAGAGAGAAAACAGGCTGCCAGATTATCTCTGCGGATAAAAAAAATCAATGGTATGGTGGAATCGGGGGACATGCCATGCATTTGGTTGATATCAATCTTGCCCATTATGTGGCTAAGCGCCAAGGTCGCTCTTTTAGAAAGCTGTGGTATCCAGCGCACTTGCAGCCTGATTTGACAGTCAATGATGGTGATACTATTCCGCAGTTTGATGACTGGCAGGTATTGGAAACACCAGGGCATACAGACCGTGATTTGTCGCTATTTCATGTACCTAGCCGGCAAGTATATACCGCTGATTTGATTATTAAACTGAGCCACAAATTTGTGGCGCCTTTTCCAATTTATGATCCTAAAGTGTATATTCAGTCACTTCAAAAAATAAAAGATTTACAACCGTCCAATGTGATGATGGCTCATGGTCGTGAGCTGGCAATAGATGAGACGACTTTTGATATGCTGATTGCTCAAGCGCCTAAGCATCCGCGTACGATTAAAGATACCATTAAGCATAAATTGCTGTGGCGAAAAGATGCTGATTTTAGTGTTTTTAAACGCAATCGTAAATAATTAGTTCAATATAAAAAACGATACAGTGAGACAGAAGTGAGTTTTTTGCAGTCTCAAATCACAATATAACGTATTTATTTTATCGACTCTAAGGCGTGTCCTCATTTTTATAACCATTTTTAAAATGAGGACACAGCCTAGAACAATAGACGAAAAAAAGCCCAATCAAATAAATGACTGGGCTTTTGAATATGGTGGACCGACCGCGACTCGAACGCGGGACCAATTGATTAAAAGTCAACTGCTCTACCAACTGAGCTATCGGTCCTGAGCGAGGATAGAACGAAGCATTGCTTCGTCCGAGCGCAAGAGAATTTACATTTTCGTAAATTCTAAAAAACTCGATATCAACACTAGGGTTGAACTAGAACCTTATTTAAATAAGATTCTTTAAAACTAAAATTATCAAGCCAATGCCGAGTAGGCAAAATACTTAATAAGTGTACTGCTAAATATGGTGGACCGACCGCGACTCGAACGCGGGACCAATTGATTAAAAGTCAACTGCTCTACCAACTGAGCTATCGGTCCTGAGCGAGGATAGAACGAAGCATTGCTTCGTCCGAGCGCAAGAGAATTTACATTTTCGTAAATTCTAAAAAACTCGATATCAACACTAGGGTTGAACTAGAACCTTATTTAAATAAGATTCTTTAAAACTAAAATTATCAAGCCAATGCCGAGTAGGCAAAATACTTAATAAGTGTACTGCTAAATATGGTGGACCGACCGCGACTCGAACGCGGGACCAATTGATTAAAAGTCAACTGCTCTACCAACTGAGCTATCGGTCCTAATGGTTTTCTTCAAGCCTGATTTCTTTATCTATGAAAGCTTCAATATCAAAAGAGGCAACAAACTTGTTTACCCGTTTAGATTGTTTGTATCTCTAAACGTGAGAGCACATTATATATATAATTAAGACAATTACAACCCCGAATTATAAAAAAAGTGCAAATCCTACGTAATTAATCATAATCTTTTTAAATAGCAGCTTTATCTGGGGGTTTAGCTACTTAGATTGCTAGTTATTTTAGCCTTTAGCAGTGAAGTTTTCAATATCGTCATTAATAATCATCTAATCTCTAGATAGCGCTTCTACTGGATCTAGCTTGGCAGCGTTACGTGCCGGTAAAAAGCCGAAAACAACACCAATGAGTGTTGAGCAAACAAAAGCGGCAATAATAGAAGTTGATGAATAGATGACTTGAAAGCTGTCACCGCCGACCCGGTTAATCAGCTCGCCGATGGCAAACGCCATGCCAATACCCAACAGTCCACCTAAGATACAGACCAAAACGGCTTCGATAAGGAACTGCTGCATGATATCGCTTTGACGCGCGCCGACTGCCATACGGACGCCAATCTCATTGGTGCGCTCAGTTACTGATACCAGCATGATGTTCATAACCCCAATACCGCCGACAATTAACGAGATAATGGCGATGGATGAAATCAGCAAGGTCATAGCCGCGGTGGTCGACTCAATGGTTTGACGAATAGAGTCGGAGTTACGTATACGGAAGTCATCGGTACCATG
Source organism: Psychrobacter sp. FME5 (assembly GCF_014861375.1). Taxonomy (NCBI): domain Bacteria; kingdom Pseudomonadati; phylum Pseudomonadota; class Gammaproteobacteria; order Moraxellales; family Moraxellaceae; genus Psychrobacter; species Psychrobacter sp. FME5. Next base: position 4,912 of record NZ_RRYX01000016.1, read on the forward strand.
ACGGCTTTGCATGAGCTCAGAGATGGCTGATTCGGCAGCAGAGGAGGAGATATTGTTATCAATCAGTGCCACAAAGCTTTCAATATAAGCGCTACCTATCAGGCGTGACATCATGGTGGTATAGGGCATATATAAGGTGGGCGAGTCTGCACCTCTACGAAAGCCACTATCGTTTGGCTCTAATACACCAATAACGCGCCCAGGAACGCTACCTATTAGTAATACCTCACCGATAGGATTGGTATTATCAGGGAAAAAAGTCTTATTGGCATTGGAATCAATAATGATGTCTTGGGTACGGCGTAAAATGCTTTGTTCCTCAAAGCCTTGACCCATTGCCAATGTTTCACCGCTGACATCAAGATAGTCTTTACCAACGCCGCTAATACTGGCCGCTTCTTGAACATTACGATAGCGGACGTTCATATTGCTATTAAGCTGCGGGCTGACACTGACAACATAAGGCTGATCGGCGACCGCTTGCGCGTCTTGTGGGGTTAAATTATCATCATTGTATTGTCGTCTAGGATCGCCGTATGGGTAGCCGTCGGTGACGGTGATGGTATTGGTGCCAAGTGAGCTGATGTTGGACAAAATCTGCGCTTGTGAGCCCTTACCAAGACCGACAACTGACACCACCGAGGCAATACCAATAATAATCCCTAACATCGTCAATAGTGTGCGCATTTTATGGGCGCGCATGGCGAGTAATGACATTTTAAAGGCTTCAAATAAGCGATCGATAAAGCTGCTAAAGGCACTTTTACGATGTTTGTCTATTATAGGTGCTGGTTGCGGTTCTACTTGCTGATAGTCTTCGTTTTTATAATCAGCAATGATATAACCATCTTTGATTTCAATCACACGCTCAGCTTGGGCGGCAAGGCTCGGGTCATGAGTAACCATGATAATGGTATGACCTTGCGCGTTTAAGTCTTTTAGGATTTGGACAACATCTTCGCCCGACTTACTATCCAGTGCCCCTGTTGGTTCGTCAGCTAAAATGATGTCACCACCATTCATCAGTGCCCTAGCAATAGAAACGCGCTGCTGTTGGCCGCCCGATAGCTGGCTTGGGCGATTATTTACTTTGTCCGCTAACCCTAAATCTGACAATAGCTTTTCGGCGCGGTCACTACGCGCTTGTCCATCCATCCCTGCATAAACGGCAGGTACAGAGACGTTATCACGAGCGCTAATATCACCGAGCAGATGATAACGCTGAAAAATGAAACCAAAGTGCTCACGGCGTAGTTTAGCCAGCTCGTCCGCATCTAGACGGCTGACCGATTGACCATAGATTTGATAGTCGCCTGCTGTTGCTTGATCTAAACAACCCAAGATATTCATCAAGGTTGATTTGCCTGAGCCTGATTGCCCAATAATAGCGACCATTTCACCTTGATTGATGGTCAAGTTGATATCGTGCAATACGCGAATGGTCTGCTCGCCAGCTTGAAACTCTCTAATCAGGCCTTTAACTTCCATCAAGGGCGTCACAGTGGCATTAGAAGTCGGGTCTTGGTTGCTCATTTGCTATCCTGCTTATCTCAAATCTCAAGTCATTATCAAAGCTAAAGCTGATGTTTTGCTCGCGTCGATTTTGTTTCAATTTATCTTCTATTAAATACTAAAAATTAAAACGGACGACCACCTCTACCGCCAGATTTATTAGGTCCTTCTTCACCTAATATGACCTCGTCGCCTTTTTTAAGACCACTTAAGATTTCAGCATTAACGCGGTTATTGATACCGACTTTGACTGTCTGCTCAACGACTTCGCCATCGGCTTTAAGGACGCGGACAGTGGCCATGGTGGCGTTAGAATCGCTATCAGGATTAGCGGCAGTATTATTATCAGCGTTAGACTCTTTTTTAGCACCTCGATTTCTATTGGATTTGGCAGGCTGTAGAGCAGCAGAGGGAATAAGCAGCGCGCCTTTTGCTTGATTGATAACGATATAAACTTGCGCGGTCATATCGATACGAAAGCGGCGCTCGGTATTGGGTACTTCGATATAACCGACATAATAGATGGCTGCATCGGTCGAGCTGGTGTCGCTAATCTTCTCAGGCGCAGGTTCAATGGCTTTAAGGGTTGCATCATATTTTTTATCAGGATTACCGATAATATTAAAATAAACCGGCAAGTCTGCTTTGACGTTAATGACATCGGCTTCTGAGATTTGCGCATTTATTCGCACAGTAGATAAATCTGCCAAGGTCACAATAGTTGGTGCGGTTTGATTGGCGTTAACCGTTGTACCTTGTTCAGTGGTAACCGATACCACTGTCCCTGACATCGGCGCGCGAATGGTGGTGTAGCTTAAATCTTCTTGCGCAGTACTGACGTTGGTTTGAGATTTACGTAATGCGGCCTGTTGGCTGTTGATGTTGGCTTCTGTCGTAGCAATGGCTGCCTTGGCGGTATCGATAGCCGCACGTGCGTTGGTGACCGCTGCTTTAGCGGTTTCTACCCGAGTCGCTTGCGTATCGTATTCCTGTTGCGAGATGGCGTCGATAGCGACCAGTGATTGCAGGCGAGTAAAGTCAGACTGCGCTTGTTTTAAATCCGACTGGCGGCTATTAAGGTCAGCATAGGCACTTTTTAAGCCTGCTTGCCGACTTAAGGATTCTGCTCGTGCGCTTTGTAGGGCAGCCTCACTTTGTTCAAGGCTGGCTTGCTCATTGCTTAGATTGTTCTTTTGGGTGACCTGATCAATCTGCGCAATCAAATCACCTTTTTGTACTTGATCACCGACGTCAACGAATAGCCGTGTCACTTCACCAGATACCTGTGCACCAACATCGACCGTATTCAGTGCTTTGACTTTACCAGAGGCCATGACGTTATTTTCTATATCGTCAATTTCAGCAGTTGCGGTTAGATAGTTAGGTGTGGTTTTTTTTGGTTTTAAAGTTTTGTAGGCTAGAGCCGCTAAAGCGACGACGACTAAGGCAATAATGCCCCATTTGATAGCAGACTTTTTGCTCATTTTGCGCATGACAACAATCCAATCACAATTAAATCAAGTATAGCTATAGTAGAGACTTCATGGGTAAAAGGGAATGGCAAATAGTTTAAGAAAGGTTAAGGGAATAGGCAAACCATTCTGTATTACTAATAGTTAATAAGAAATACTGTGGCAGTTTAGCTAGGCATATCATCAATTAGCGCCATTCAAAGATAGAACTTGGGTATAATATTACCCACGAAAAAGCTTCTATTTTTAGAATTTTGATTACTAAAAGTTTATATTATTATAAATCGGACAAGGTGTTTTTGATATGTGGTTAATTATTATCGTTGCAATTGTGGTTGCAATACTGATTTGGGTGGCAAAAACTTATAATAGATTGCAGACGGACATGCAATCCATTCGTGAACAACTTTCTAACTTACAAGCTGCCTTAAAAAAGCGTGTGGACTTGGCCAATCAAGTAATTGATATCGCTCAAGGTTATGGTGAGCATGAGAAGTTAGCACATTTAGCTGTGAGTAAAGGCAATCAAGCCATGGATTCTATGAAAGCCTTAAGCCAAGCGTTTCCAGACCTAAAAGCCAATCAAACCTATCAAACGCTGATGGGTCAACTTGAAAATTTGGAAGAAACGATTTTGCAGCGCCGTGAGCGTTATAATGCCAGCGTGCGTAATTACAATAGCTATCGAAATAGTGTACCCACCATCTTTATCGCGCAAAAGTTATCATTTTCTATCGCCCCTTATTATGAGTTAGAAGATCCAGATTTCATGGAAAAAATAAAACTTTTTGAGCGTGACGATTCAGAAGCTTTGCAACAGCTTATCGAAAATAGTGGCAAATCTGTCAGTAATACCATCCAAAGCTCTAAAACTAAGCTGCAAGAGCAATTGGTGGATATTCAAAATAGTAAACAAGACAATAAATCTGTGGCTGCTAATGCCGTAAATAATGAGGGTTTGCAAGGTCAGGATGATAATTCTCAGTCTTCTAAGACTGACGCTGCAACTATAGAAAAGCCAGATGAAGAAAGCATTAAATAAGCTGGTTTTAAGTAAGTTAGGGCGTGTCCTCAATCTGAGCATTAAACTTTAAATGGGCTAAAAATAGCTAAATCTTTGCCAAACTGCGTCAAATAGCTGGTTCATATCTCGATATTAACTGTACTATTTTCCTTGTTTAGCTACGATTTATTTCATTTTTATCACCATTTTCAAAATGAGGACACGCCCTAGTAGTGTTGCTGTTCAAAGGTGGTGCGGTGTTTTAATACCAGCACCACTTTTTTATGGTTATTATTTAAATGAAGGTGGTTTTTTATAAGCCAGTATTTTCAATGAAGATCGGCTTTAAATAGTATGGCTTTAAATGGCAAAAGTCGAAGCTTAGCTGTTAATTTGTAGCAAACAGTCTTTGCCCTGATAGTTCTAATGATGCCTGTAATAACAGCTCCCACGCTGGCTGGCGAATAAGCCCTTTGATGGCTTGGTCACAGCGATAAAGTAGGGCGGGCCATTCGGCAGTCTGGGCTGGTGACTGACGGCGGCACGCTTGTTGGTACAAGCCTTGTTTGCTGCGCCAAATACCGAGGGCTTGCGGGTCTTGTCCATCCATCAATTGCATAATTTGACGCATGTCTTTACTGATTGCCCACAGTACTAAGGTGGTTGGCTCGTCGGTGGCTTTGAGCTGAAACATGATTTTGGCAACTTGTGCACTATTACCAGCAAGCATCGCATCTGATAAATCAAATACGCTAAATTGGGCATCACTGACCAATGCTGCTTGTAAGTCTTTGATATCCAATGCGACGTTGGTAAAAGGCTTGTTAGGATGGCCGCCTTCTTGAGGGGTATTGTCACTATTTGCCATCAACTGCGGCGCAAATAAATACGACAGCCGCCATAAGGTTTGATAAGCACTTAATAAATGATGCTCAGTATGTGACATCAGTAGCTGCCAAGCGTCTTGAGACAGCTTTAGGCCAAATTGCTGGGCTTGTATCTGCAATAACTGCTGGCGCTGCTGTTCGTTATATAGATTGCAGTCAATGACGTGCCCATATTGAGTAAATGGCGCAAACCATTTACTGCTCTGAGCGCGTTTGTCTTGCTTTGGGGTGAGCCATAATAGACTGTGACTGTGCGCCCCTGTTTGTGCATCCTGAGCAAAGCGTTCTAGCTCGGTGATGACTGCCTTATCGGGTTTATGGTTGCCCGTGACGATGAGTGCGCTGGCATCATCAAATAAAGACTGGCTGCCCAGCTCTGATAGCACTTCTTGCCAGCTTTTAACTGATATGAGTTCGATGCGCTTGATCGCATAATTCTGTTCGCGCCAATGCGGGCGCATGGCATCGATAAGCCATTGGCTGAGTAATGGCTCGTCACCATGTGCCAGCCACAAGCCAGCTACTGCAACGGAGGGTTGCAGTAGCTTCGGATAGGCTTTTATAAAGGTATCTTGCATAGGTTATGAGTACACAGATGGATGGACGTAAATATATAATATGAAAGGGGTTGCGCCTTGTTACCTAAGGAGTTGGCACGACAACCGTGGTTGATGCTGAGCCATCACCGATTTGTACAGGTTTTTTGACCCCAGTCGAGCTGACTTTAGGTAGAGAAATGGCAACATATTGATCGGTGATACGGCGTGCCAAACTGTCATAGAGCCAGTCACGAATTTGATCGCCTTGCTGATCATCGGTGCTGACCGATGCTTCATTGTATTGATAGCTGCGCTCGACTCGGATAGGGTTGCTTAGCGTAACTGGTTTGCCATTATCGGTGGTTTGATAACTGACATCAGCTGATAGCACCAAGCGGATTTCTGTCAAAACACCGACCAGCTCATAACGCTTAAAACGCACGTTATTAATAGTGATGGCAGAAATTTTTGTCGCGTCCACTTGTTTATTATTACTAGCAACGTCAGCCGCGGTCATATTATCAATGGCATCGACGCCTAATATTTCTAGGCGTCTGGTTAATGGTAGCTTAAGCGGAAAGGAAGTGCGATTGTCCTCGATAATCACCGCTGTTTTGGCGACATCAAGCAGCATTGGCGCATCATAGCCACGTAGCTGAAAGCCGCAACCACTCAGACCAGCAGTTGCTCCTAGCACTGCAAACATTGGCAGTGCAGCAAATAATACCGCCGCTAGCTTTTTTCTACCAGCCAGTTTTTCCGCACCAGATTTAGAGTGTTTGGCAGAAGTGTTTTTATTGCTTAAGCGGGTTTGAGACGACGGTGCTGCTCGATGTTTATACGACATAATCGTTATCCTGATATTATAAGAAGGCTCAGAGTACTAACCAAAGTAATAAAAGTCACTGAGCCTAAAAAATCTAGCCTGCAACCACGATGTTAACCAGTTTATTAGGAACGACGATTTCTTTTTTGATGTCGCCAGTCAAGAATTTTGCCACACCATCAATCGCGCGCGCTTGCGCTTTTAGCTGTTCTGGATCGCTATTTGGTGCTACATCCATTTTGCCACGCATTTTACCGTTGACCTGTACCACCATGGTGATCGTATCCTGTACGAGTGCGCTCTCGTCGACGACAGGGTAGTCTAGGGTGACCGTATCAAGCCCTAACTGTTCAAGCAAATGCTCACCAACGTGCGGGGCATATACCGATAGCATAATAAGCAGGTCAATCAAAGCTTCATGTTGTACTTGTAGGTCTTGCTCATTGCTTGCTTTAAAATTACTCAGCTCGTTAGCCAGCTCCATTAGGCTAGAGACAGGCGTATTGAGTGCCAAACGGTCGCCTAAGTCTTTATCAATTTTAGCGATGGTTTCATGGGTCTTACGGCGTAGTGCTTTTGCTTCTTTGCTTAAGCCGTCCGTATTTAATGCTTCATTATTGAGTGTCTCAAGGCTCAAGTTCGCTGTGGTTAGTGCTTGCTTGTGCTCAGTTGCCACACGCCAGACTTTTTTCACGAAGTTATATGGGCCTTTTAGCGCATCATCCGACCATTCTAGGGTTTGATCAGCAGGTGCGGTAAAGAGCGTATAAAGGCGAACGGTATCAGCGCCATACTTATCAATGGTTATCTGTGGATCAACGCCGTTGTTTTTTGACTTGGACATTTTTTCAATTTTGCCAATGGTCACGGGCTGACCGTCTGATTTTAAGAGGGCCTTAATCGGCTGACCGCGCTCGTTGTAATCAATATCGATATCTTCGGTAAAGTAGTAAGTCGTACTGCCGTCGGCATTGACGCGGTAGAAAGTGCCAGCAAGCACCATGCCTTGGGTCATCAAGTTGGCAAATGGCTCATCACCTGATACCAAGTTTTCATCACGCATGAGTTTGTGAAAGAAGCGTGCATACAGTAGATGCATGACCGCGTGCTCGACACCGCCTACGTATTGATCGACAGGCAGCCATTTATTGGCAGCAGATTTGTTGACCATGTTTTGTGCATCGTTTGGACTGGCAAAACGGGCGTAGTACCAGCTTGACTCGACAAAGGTATCAAACGTATCGGTTTCGCGCTCAGCTGGGTTACCACATTTTGGACAAGTCGTATTGACAAACTCTGGGATGTTTTTTAGAGGATTGCCGCGACCATCAGGGACAACGTCAGTTGGTAGAACGACTGGTAGATTTTGCTCTTCGACAGGTACGGTGCCGCAATGCTCACAGTTGACCATCGGAATAGGGCAGCCCCAATAGCGCTGGCGAGAGACGCCCCAATCACGGAGACGGTATTGGATTTTTTTCTTCGCCAATTTTTGTGGTTCAAGTTTGGCCAGCATCGCTGTAAACGCTTGCTCAAAATCTAACCCGTCAAATTCGCCTGAATTGACCAAGGTATTGCGCTCGGTATAAGCATGGTTGCTTTCAATGTTATTGGCTTTGGCGTTCGCGTCTACCTCATCAAAATAACCAGTAGGAATATCAATGACTTGCTTAATCGGTAAATTGTACTTGGTCGCAAACTCATAATCACGCTCATCGTGTGCAGGTACGGCCATCACCGCGCCTGAACCATAACTCATCAGCACATAGTTGGCGACCCAAACTGGCACTTCTTCGCCAGTCAACGGATGGGTGACGGTAAGACCAGTATCCATACCGATTTTTTCAGCTTTGGCGAGATCTGCTTCGGCGACTGAGCCTTTTTTACACAGCGCACAAAATTGAGCAATCACGTCGTCTTGTTCAGAAGCATATTGTGCTAGCGGATGCTCTGCGGCAACGGCGACATAAGTAACGCCCATCAAGGTATCAGGGCGCGTCGTAAACACATCCAAGGTATTGCTTTCGCCAGCAATCTCATAAGGAAAATGCACTTCCATACCGGCACTACGACCAATCCAGTTACGCTGCATGGTGATGACTTCAGCCGGCCAATGGCCTTCTAGTTGATCCAAGTCGTCCAATAGCTCGTCGGCGTAATCGGTGATGTTAAAGTAATACATCGGGATGTCGCGTTTTTCAACCGCCGCGCCACTACGCCAGCCCTTACCATCGATGACTTGCTCGTTTGCTAAAACAGTATTATCGACGGGATCCCAGTTGACGGTTGCCAGCTTTTTATAGACCAAGCCTTTTTTGTATAACTGTAAAAATAACCACTGCTCCCACTGATAATACTCAGGGCTACAAGTGGCAAATTCACGCGACCAATCTATTGACAAACCCAGCAGTTTTAGCTGTGCTCGCATGTTATCAATATTTTCAAATGTCCATTTAGCAGGCGGCGTTTGATTGGCAATGGCCGCGTTTTCTGCGGGCAGGCCAAAACCATCCCAGCCCATTGGTTGCATGACCTCATAGCCTTTTAAACGGTAATAACGGCTCAGGACATCAGAGATGGTATAGTTACGCACGTGACCCATGTGCAACTTGCCGCTAGGATACGGGAACATAGACAGCATATAGCGGCTCGGTTTATCGCTTGGCTCATTATCAACTTCGAAACGCTTGTCAGTCGCCCATTTGGCTTGCTGCGTCGCTTCTATCGCTTGTGGGTTATAATGGTTGTTTTCTGCTTGGTCAGATGTCACAGTATTGCTCATAGTTGGCTCGAGATTGAATATTTTAATAAGAAATTAGATACGCTAGAATAGCGCAAATTGGCAAAAAATGCGATGGGGCAAGGTAATAATAGAGCAGTATTGAATAGTATATAAACACTTATAGACTTACAGTAAGGCTAGGTATGCAAAAACTAAAAAAAGGGCAAGTGTTAAAATACCCCATTGATTTATATTTATCGAACAAACACATGCTGTCGATTTTGGCTTTAGGTTTGTTGATTTTTCCGCTGTATTATTATGGGTTACCTATCGCAAAAGATGAAGGTTGGTTTTTCATTATAGTGATGTGGTTATCAATAATTTTGATAGCTGTTGCAGTATTTACGGTATTATTTGCCTTTATTACTGGTAAGCCCATTTTTCAAATTACGGATAAAGGGGTAACGATTTTACAAGTCTTGCGCCGACCACAACAGAGATATTTGTTATGGCAGGATATTGAGTGTATAGGCATCGATTGTCGAGTCATCAAGCGCCACGAAATTTGGCTGTTAGTGATTCAACCTAAACAAGGCAAAACCATACAATATCCCATAAGGTCTATGAGGTATAAAGATGCCATCTTGAATGAATTGGAAATTTTCTATCTAGTGCAACTTGCCTCTGAAGGCCGTTCCGCTATACATTATGAGCCCATAGAAATGGAAAGAATCAAACTAATTAGCCCAAAAGGGAAGTGGCTATTATTAGCCTTGGTTGTTCTTTGTATAGCTTTCTATCTATTTTTTATTATTAAGTAAAAGTACGCTATAAATATAACTTCTTAAGGATTAGCTATGACCATCACTATTTACGGTATTAAATCATGCAGCACGATGAAAAAGGCATTTACGAAATTAGAGGAGCTAAACGTCGAATATGTTTTTCATGACTATAAAAAGCAAGGCATTGATAAAGAAGCGCTGCAGCGTTGGGTAGATAAGCTGGGTATTGATAAAGTGCTGAACAAGCGCGGCACTACATGGCGCAAGCTCACTGATGAGCAGAAGCAAGCGGCTGATGCCAGTGTAGATAAAGCGATTGACTTACTTGTCGAAAATACTAGTATGATTAAGCGCCCTATTATTGAAGGTAGGTATCATGATAAGTCCGTCTTACTGTGCGGTTATGATGAAGCGCAGCTAGAGACCGTTTTTGGTTAAAAAATACGCCTGAGCTAATAATAAAATCTAAGCTCAGGCTTTATCGCACCAACGATAAACCAAATCACGCTAAAGCACCAAATAATGAGTACATAAAGACGAATTTGCTCCGCTGTCCAATCGAGCGCAAACCATTCAATCATAAAGAACGACTTCCAGCCCTCTATCCAGCGCGCGCCGCCATAGCCAATAATCCACCAGCAATATAAGCTCTCTAAAATAAACAGCAGGCACCACAGCCATAGTGGCATGATTGACTCCTCAGAAACCTAAGGCATGGCCGCATCAATATCGCGACTGATCAAAGTACCAACCCCTTCGTTGGTAAAAATTTCTAACAGCGTGGCATGAGGCACACGACCGTCAACAATAACCGCACTTTTAACCCCACTACGAACCGCATTTAGAGCGCACTGAATCTTAGGAATCATACCGCCCGAGATGGTACCATCTTCAATCAAGCTGTCGACTTTCTTTGGCGTCAGACCAGTCACCACTTCGCCATCACGGCCCAATACGCCTTTGATATTGGTCAGTAGCATGAGCTTTTCCGCTTGTAAAAACTCAGCCACTTTACCCGCGACCAAGTCGGCATTGATGTTATAGCTGTTGCCTTCGCTATCAACCCCAAGTGGGGCGATAACAGGGATAAAGTCGGAGGCAATAAGCATGTTAATCACGTCTTTATTGACACTAACCACATCACCAACAAAGCCTAAATCGACTGGTACCGCGATACCATCTGCGCCAATTTTTTCCATCATTAGTTTTTTGGCTAAGATTAAATTGGCATCTTTACCAGTCAAGCCGATGGCACGGCCGCCATGCTTATTGATTAAGCTAACGATCGATTTGTTGACGCTACCGCCCAAGACCATCTCGACGATATCCATGGTGCTTTTGTCGGTGACGCGCATCCCGTCGATACGGTCAGATTGACGACCCAGCTCTTTTAGTAGGTTATCCACTTGTGGACCACCACCGTGGACGACAACAGGGTGCATGCCAACGGTTTTTAATAACACAATGTCGCGGGCAAACGAGCTTTCGAGCTCAGGATCGGTCATGGCGTTACCGCCGTATTTAACCACGATGAGTTTATCGACAAAGCGTTGAATATAAGGTAGCGCTGTGGTTAATACTTCAGCGGTAATTTTGGCGTCGTCCAAATTAAGCGTCATTACAAGCTCCTAAAACAAGGTTTTTAATGGTTGGTTATCTACTAAATGATTGATTAATTAATAGCTTCTTTTATTCTTTGTTAGCAACAGCTACTCAGGAACAATGGTCATAATCTGCGCTGCTAATGTCGCATCAAATGGGCGACATAGAGTGGCGAATCTTGTTTGAATATCTCTCAAGTCCTCTAGACTATCGCCAGCAAAGCGGGCCGTTAGGTTGTGACTGGTATTTGACTGCCGCAATACCCCAAAGCCGTGGGAAAAATCCAAACGCACACCATCGATACAGCTAAGTTTGGTACCGATAGGCAATAAATCTTGCGCTTGTTCTAAGGTTATAGAATGTTTTTTTGTAGAACAATTACACAGCGACGACGCACAGGCAGTGCTGGTTTGTGAATCGGATTGAGTAGGGGATACGGACGCCGCATTTATTAAGTGCTGTAAATACTGACAGAATCTCGCCAGCTTCTCGATGATTGAACAGTCATTTACAAGTGTCTCTGGAAGCGGTAAATAATGATCAGCTGTACTAACGATGACTGGTAAGCTACGAATAATCTTGGCTAGGTTTGTCTTAATGTTAAGACTACTCATAGGGTGTGCTAACCAGTGTAGCAGTCTTAGTGCCGCATACATGGCGTCATCATAAAGAATAAAGCGATTATCATTAAAGATAAAATGACCAGATAACTCACCAGCAAATATGATTTGATTATTTGATTGTTGTAAACGTCGACGTATTAGACTGCTACCCGTTTGACTCATCACCGCTGTCGCGCCAAGCTCGGCGATTAATTTTGGTAAATGGTGACAGCATTTAATATCAAACAATACCTGAGTATCTGATAATGAGGTGGTTAAAGACTGAGGGCGATCCTTTACGGCGACGCTTGCCAACAGATAAAGCAGGTGATCGGGCGTAACCACTTTGCCATTATTATCGACAACCATCAGCCTGTCGCCATCACCATCGAAGGCGATGCCTATGTCTGCTTGATGATCAAGTACACTCTGCTGTAATTGTTTAAGACGAAGCGGTTCAGTAGGGTCGGGATTACCAGAGGGGAAATGTCCATCAGGGGTATCGTGGAGCATGATAACTTGTTGGCAAAAATGTGCAAATAAAGGCTGGGCGATATGACTGGTCGCCCCGTGCATACAGTCGATAACAACTGTTAAATCAAGTTTGGATAATAGTTGTTGGCTGTCTTTTGAGTTCTGATAGGGATGTTGGTGTGGGTTATCGTGCTGATAGAGCTGCCCAAATACTTGCACAATGGCATCCGTATAAGCACTGCTTACTTGCTCGGTAGGTAAGTTAATCGGCTTATTATTAATGGGTGCGTCAAAGGTTTTTGACGGATTTTTTTGCACATTACGGATAGCCAGTTTTTGATACAACGTTTGAATGTCTTCGCTACTAGGAGAGGCGTGATTGACCAACCATTTAACCCCTAAAATATCTTTAGCGGAATGGCTGGCGGTTACGATAATGCCATGGCCTTGATAGTGCTCGGCCCAAAAAACCATCATGGGAGTAGTAATTAGCCCCAATTGGATAATTTGTAAGCCCTGCCGAGTCAAGATATTAGCAAGAGTGTGGGCAATATTATCACTACCGCAGCGCACATCATAACCAATCACAACGGTGTTCTGTTTGATATGGCTATTTTGCTTAATGCTTTTATTTGGCTGGTTAATTATTGCAAGGTTATCTGCTGACTCGTCGTTTTTATTATAATAGCCGTGAGAAAGATAGTCTTGCACATCATAAAGGTGAGCAAACGCCTGCCCCAATGCTTGAGTAAAGTCAGCGGTGAAATGCTGGCGCGAACCACGAATATCATAAGCACGAAATAAGGATTGCTGCGCAGCAAAAGACGGCATCGCTTACTCTCCTTATTGTTGTAATTGATATGGTTGTCGTTAATAAAAGCCAATGGCTGATGATAGTCAGTTCAAAATAAAAGCGATACGATTATAGTAGAGTAACTAGTAACGTGCTATTGCTATAATTTTTTCTTGCTTGCTGTTCGCAGGCGTGACAGAGGCGGCAAAAAAATTTATAGCCAATAGCACTGTATCGCTTTTAAAATGAATCTACTATATGATTATTTATACAGTTTATAGCGACTGAAAATCAGTGGCTATTGACGACCCGAATGTCCAAAACCACCGGCGCCGCGCGCGCTGGTATCACTAAATTCTGTTACCACTTCAAACTCAGGGCGAGCAACGGGTACGACCACATATTGTGCCATGCGCTCTGCTGGATTCAATACAAAATCTTCATTGCTACGGTTCCAAATACTGACCATCAGCTCGCCTTGATAGTCGGCGTCAATCAGCCCAACTAAGTTGCCCAAAACGATACCGTGCTTATGACCAAGACCTGAGCGCGGTAAAATCATCCCCGCATAATTGGGATCTTGAATATAAACGGCAAGACCAGTGCCAATTAAATGCGTTGCACCTGCTTTAATAGTCAAAGGCTCATCAATACAAGCACGCAAATCAATACCAGCGCTGCCATCGGTGGCACGCGTGGGTAGAGAAAACGCTTTATCTTCAGTAATTTTAGGGTTTAACACTTTAACTTGTACAGCTTGCATAACGCACTCACTTAACGATTGGAAGGTTTTATAAATCGAATTTCTAATAGGTAATTTATTGCTAGTTTTATGGCTAAAATTAGTACGCTCTAGAGTATCAGCACACTGGCGAGGCCCAAGAATGACATAAAGCCGACAATATCCGTTACCGTCGTTAGGATAACGGAGGCGGATAGGGCAGGGTCGATGTTCATGCGTTTTAGCATCAGCGGTATACTAATTCCCGAGACGTTGGCGGCAGTCATATTAATGGCAATCGCCAAACCAATAACTGTACTAATTTTAATATCATGAAACCACAATTGGGCAATAAACGCCATGATTATCGCCCATATGATACCGTTTATCGCCCCGACCCACAGCTCTTTATTTAATAACCATAAGCGGTTAGAGCCACCAATTTGACCCATCGCCATACCGCGGATGACGACGGTCAGTGTCTGCGAGCCGGCGATACCGCCCATACTGGCAACCACTGGCATGAGTATCGCTAAGGCCACTACTTTTGCTAACACTGCCTCAAACTGTCCAATCACAGCCGCCGCTAACAGAGCTGTACATAAATTAATACCGAGCCAAATACTACGACTTTTGGCACTGGTCAAGATGGGTGCAAAAAGCTCTTCATCTTGGCTGACACCAGCGAGGTTTTTCATGGTGCTATCGACATCGTCTTGGATAATTTCCATGATGTCCTCACCATTTAATTGACCGACCAACTCTCCATGGCTATTAATCACTGGTGCAAAACGGATGTCTTCTGAGCGGAAAATCGCCGCGGCATCTTGAATATCTAAGCGGTCATTAATAGTGATGGCGGTATGAATCAATTCTGAGACTAAGGTGTTTTGGTCGTGTTTAATCAAATCAACCAAACTCAACAGGCCAAGTAGCTGCTGGCTTTGATCGACGACCAACAGCTCTTGGCTCTCATTATCGAGTAACTCATCATTCTCTCGTAGCCAATGCTGTACTTCTGTAAGCGTGATGTTGTCTCTGATTTGAATAAGATCAGGATCCATATAGCGACCAACTTCCAAGTCGGCATAGGTATCAAGCTTATTGACCTGAATCCGAATATCTTCGTCCAAGGTTGCCATTACCGAGGTACGCACGCTGTCAGTAACGGTATCTAAAATCTCAGAGATGTCTTGCGCATCAAGGTCTTGGGTAAAAAGCGATATCTCTTTAGATGAGATATTTTCCATCAGTGGCTGGCGGGTATCAAACTCTAGCTCAGCAAGCACTTCACCTTTAATTTTTTCTGGTACTTGTGCCCAAATTAATAAACGATTTTGGGTGGGGAATGACTCTAATAAGTTGGCAATCTCATATTCTGACTGTTTTTCTAAAAACTCAGTAATGGCTTTATAGGCTTTATCAGCGACCAATTGTTGCAAGTAAAGCAGCTTATACTCAGCACTAAATTCAGCTGGATTATAGTCTCCTTGCCGTGTCAACGAGCGTTCTGGGTTTGGCGTAGGAGTGGACATCAGTGTTCCAAGTTTTTTTAACAGTTAAATAGCAGTAATGACTAGAGACTGCAAAACTTATGTTTTAAACCAAAGTATTCCAGTCCCGCTGTATCGCTTTTATACTAAACTCACTATATATGCTGTAACTTCATATGCTGTAACTTCAAGCATGGATGCTAAAATTAGCGGTTGCCCAATAACGCTCGGATATTGGCCAAATACTCATCAGCGACTTTTTCAGGGTCTTTAGTGGCTTTTTTCTTCTTCGCCTTGGCTGGCCAGTCGATATGATCTTCTGGCAGCTCATCCAAAAATCTTGACTCAGAAGTGACGCGCATTTGACCACCAGCGCGGCGCTGGGTTGCTAGGGTCAATGTCAGTTCACGACGGGCGCGGGTAATACCCACGTACATCAAGCGCCGCTCTTCTTCGATTGTCTCGCTCAGGATAGAGTTGCGATGCGGTAGCATTTCTTCCTCAAGCCCCATGATATAAACGAAATCAAACTCTAGGCCTTTTGCGGCGTGTAAGGTCATCAAGTTGACTTTATTGGTATTCTCTTCTTCTTGTTGCTGCTCGAGCATATCCAGCAACACCAGCTTGCGAATAATGGTGTCGATGGTTCGATCTTCGTCATTTTCCGCACGATTAATCAAAGACTGAATGCTGGTATAAAGCATATCGATATTATCGATACGGTTTTTTTCTTGTTGCGGTGTTTTAGAGTCGCTGCGCACAAAGTCGATATAACCGGTCTCGTCGATCATCTGGCGCACGATAGGTACTGGGTCAGGATGCTGGTCAAGCTCACGAGTATAATGCTCGATAAACTCACCAAACTCTTTTATCGTGCCATAAGCTTTGGATGGCAACACATGGGTCAGACCAGCGTGGGTACAGGAGGCCAATAACGATATACTGTGCTCTTGGGCAAATAACCCCAGCTTTTCTAGTGTTGCTGGTCCCATACCGCGTTTGGGTGTGTTGATAATACGCAAAAAAGCACTGTCGTCTTCTGGGTTTAAAATCAAACGTAAATAACCCATGATGTCTTTAATTTCACTACGAGCAAAGAATGACTGACCGCCAGATAACTTATAAGGCACTTGCAGTTGACGCAGTTGCGCCTCTAGCATCCTTGCTTGAAAGTTACTGCGGTAAAGAACAGCATATTGCTCCCATTCATTACCAAAGCGCAATTTATGAGTGACAATCTCCTTGGCGACACGCTCGGACTCATCGTCGTCATTACGGCAATTAATAATGCGGATTTTTTCGCCTTGACCTTTATCTGACCACAGTTTCTTTTCAAATAAATGTTCGTTGTTAGTAATAACCGCGTTGGCAGAAGTCAAAATACGCGTGGTCGAGCGGTAATTTTGCTCTAACATAACGATTTTTAACTTGGGGAAGTCTTCTTTAAGTAGCCCCATGTTTTCAGGCTTTGCCCCGCGCCAGGCATAGATAGATTGGTCATCATCACCAACGACGGTAAAGCGCCCTTGTGGTCCGACCAAGTGCTTAATCATTTCATACTGGGCGGTGTTGGTGTCTTGATACTCATCAACGAGTAAGTAGCGAATACGGTTTTGCCATTTATCGCGTAGCTCTCTGTTTTCGCGCAATATCTTCGTCGGCAGTACAATCAAATCATCAAAATCGACCGCATTATAAGCACGCAAATTGCGCTCATATAAAGCATATAATGTGGCAAAAATCATGTCTTCTGGATCATCTAAGGTTTCCATCGCCTGATCGGGCTCAATCAAATCGTTTTTCCAATCAGAAATCATCTTGATGGCCTTACCAACCAGCTCACGACTTTCGGCGCCGCTTAGGTTGTCGCGCATCATTAACTCCATTAATAGACGTTTGCTATCGTCACTGTCCATGATGGAGAAGTTGCCTTTAAGCGGGGTATGAATCAGCTCATAACGTAAAAACTGTAACCCAAATTGGTGAAAGGTCGACACGGTCAGACCGCGCATTTTTTCACTCGGTAGCAACTTACTGACACGGGCTTTCATCTCACGCGCGGCTTTATTGGTAAAAGTCACAGCGGTGATGCGTTCCGCTGGCATGTTGCATTCTTCAATTAGGTAAGCAATTTTGCGCGTAATAACCGATGTCTTACCGGAACCTGCGCCTGCTAACACCAGCAGTGGGCCTGATACGTAGAGCATCGCTTCTTGTTGTTTAGGATTAAGTTGACTCATAACGTGACCTGTAAGACAAAAGCAAAAAAGAGGATAGAGCGGATAGCCGTAACGCTAAATGAATGTTGCGCGAATGATGACACTGAACAACGCATCGATATTTTTAATAAAGGCAATCAAATATTAAAGGTAACAAGATGTGTGATTTATTGGCCATAAATCATCGAAATTAGGTAGGCTATTATAAAGCAAAAACCGGTACTTTGGGTGAGGAGTTGGCAAATGAAAAAGAGTCAAAGGGCGTTCAACTCACGGCGGGCGCTGCCTTTATATGTGCTGACGATTAAAAGGATGGATTTAGAGTTAATATAAGGTAACGTCTATACCACAGTTTACGAGGTAAGCAATATAGTTTTTTCACATAGAAAGTGACCGTCCGATGCAGTTAAAAACTAGCTTTTAGGCACTGATATGCGTATAGTACGTAAATAATTTATGCCAGTTGTTACGTCATTATTGACCTCGTGTAATGAGCTATTAAATCAATTAAGTAAGCAATCGAATATGATATTGATTTAATACGTTGATCTTACGTTGTTAAAAGATACGTTAGGCAACCAGCCTGCACCCGTTATCTATCGGAAATGTTATCGTTGGTCGCGTCTGACATCGTCGTCAATAAGCTTGATAATTGGTTGTTACCAGCACAGACCCTAAAATAGTTACTTAAATACAGTGACTCAATGACAGTTACTTTGTGTTTTCGTCTGCGTTAAACTAGTCGCTAGAGCACCTTTAATAGGTGAGTACTCGCACTACGTTTAACACTCGATTGGGTGAGGAGCACGTATTATCATGTCTGCTTTTAATTGGTCAGCAATCGCTTTCATCTTAGCCGCCATTGGGCTAGTCATTTTTATGCTGGTCGTTCCACGCTTGCTTGGCGGTCGCTCTCAAGGCTTACAAAAAGAAGAGATATTTGAAGCGGGTGTTGTCGGATCTGGCAACGCCCGTATTCGTTTGTCTGCCAAATTCTATTTGGTGGCGATTTTCTTTGTTATCTTTGATTTAGAAGCACTCTACTTATATGCCTACGCCGTTTCGGTACGTGAAACGGGCTGGCTCGGCTTTGCGACAGCAGCGACTTTTATTATCGACTTATTGATTGGTTTGGTCTATGCCTTGAGCTTGGGTGCCCTGAACTGGTCACCTGCAGATAAACTTCGCAAAAAAGCCCGTTTATATGCGGCGCCGGCAGGTTTCAATTTGGCAGACATTACCCAGTTTGATGGTGTTGATGAGCTGATGGTTGACCCGACGGGCAAAATACCTGCGCAGTCTTCAGGACAGATTAACGTTTCAAACAATATTGAAACCAATCGTCGTCATCTACAAAATATTGATCATATTAATATTACCGGTAATGTAACGACTGTAGATTTTGCGGCGTCTGCACAGCCCGATAACGCTGCACGTTGATTGTCTTTAGTAGATATATCAATAGTTAATCGTAAAAATTATTTAATAATAGCAGTTAAGGCCATAGCGAGGGCAAGATGATTGCCGCGCCGTGCCTATATAAATATAAAGGTTGTATGTTATGAAATACACACTAACAAAAGCCAACCCTGATGCAGATACCTATCCTGCACAGACCAGTCAAACGGTCAATGATCCTATCGAAGACGAAGTCAATAAAAACGTCTTTATGGGTCGCCTCGAAGACCTCGTTCATTCAACAGCAAACTGGGGGCGCAAGCACTCACTATGGCCATTTAACTTTGGTACTTCTTGTTGTTATGTCGAATATGCTACCACGCTAACGGCAGTTCACGATTTATCGCGCTTTGGTGCTGAGGTCATTCGAGCCTCACCGCGTCAGGCCGATGTGATGATTGTTGCTGGTACGTGTTTTGTCAAAATGGCCCCCGTTATTCAGCGTCTTTATGAGCAAATGCTTGAGCCAAAATGGGTCATTTCGATGGGTGCTTGCGCCAACTCGGGCGGCATGTATGATATCTATTCAGTGGTGCAAGGCGTGGATAAGATTATCCCAGTAGATGTTTATGTACCGGGCTGTCCGCCGCGTCCAGAAGCGTTGATTCAGGGTTTGATGTTATTACAAGAGTCCATTACTAAAGAGCGTCGTCCGCTGGGTATTCATGTCAATGAGCAGGGTATCTACCAGCCACAAATGACGCCTGAGCGTGACCGTAAGCAAGCGGATCGTATCGCGGTGAAAAACTTGCGTAGCCCAGACAGCATTTAAGCTTATAGGTTTAGATTGGTCGTTGCGTTTAGACTAGTAGTAGCCAGTTTAGTTAGTAGCCAGCTTAATGTTTTATGCGCGCATCACAGTGTAGCTATAATTAATCAATTATGATGAATTAGCTATGATGAATCAGTTATGATTAATGAAGGAATACATCATTCATGGTCACGGTAGTCGAAAATATAGATCCTAAGAGTAAACCTGTCCCAGCAGTTATCAAAGAGCTGGAGCATAAGTATGCCGGTAAGTTTGTCGTGCAGCATACGGTTGATGAGATTCCAACGGTTTGGGTGGCGCGTGCTGACTTATTAGACGTTCTCTTATACCTGCGTAAATTGCCAAAACCTTATGTCATGCTATTTGACTTGTCAGCGATAGATGAGCGTTTGCGTCAGCATCGCCAAGGTCTACCTGACAGTGATTTTACGGTGTTTTATCATTTGATGTCGCTTGAGCGTAATAGTGATGTACGTATTAAAGTCGCGCTGAGTGAAGATGATTTAAACGTTCCGAGTGCGACCAAGATTTGGCCAAATGCCAACTGGTACGAGCGTGAAGTGTGGGATATGTTCGGGATTGTTTTTACTGGCCATCCACATTTAACCCGTATCTTATTGCCTAAATATTGGGAAGGTCATCCTCTGCGTAAAGAATATCATGCGCGTGCGACTGAGTTTACCCCGTACTTCCTAAATACTGCCAAACAACAATACGAGCAAGAAAACTTGCGCTTTGTCCCAGAAGAGTGGGGCATGAAGCGTTCAGGCCGTGATGAGGACTTTATGTTCTTGAACATTGGTCCTAACCATCCATCGGCTCATGGTGCGTTCCGTTTGGTGCTACAGCTGGATGGCGAAGAAATCGTCGACTGTATCCCCGATATCGGCTATCACCATCGCGGCGCAGAAAAGATGGCTGAGCGCCAAACATGGCATTCATTTATTCCTTATACCGACCGTATTGACTATCTTGGCGGTGTGATGAATGAGCTACCGTACATCATGTCGGTCGAAAAGCTGGCCGGTATTACCATTCCACCGCGCGCTGAAACCATCCGCGTAATGATGAGCGAGTTTTTTCGCATTACCAATAATTTGCTATTTGTCGGTACCTTCATTCAGGATGCGGGCGGTATGACGCCAGTATTCTATGCGTTTACCGATCGTCAAAAAGCCTATGACGTCATCGAAGCGGTGACTGGCTACCGGATGCATCCAGCTTGGTTCCGTATCGGCGGTACAGCGCACGATTTACCACGCGGCTGGCAACGTTTGGTCCGTGAGTTTTTAGAGTGGCTACCAAAACGCTTGGATGAGTATGTCAAAGCGGCGCTACAGAACAGTGTGCTTAAAGGCCGTACCCAAGGTGTTGCCCAGTATAATACCAAGCAAGCATTGGCATGGGGTGTCACTGGTACAGGCTTACGGGCGACGGGTTTGGATTTTGATCTGCGTAAAGCACGTCCGTATATGGGCTATGAGAATTACGACTTTGAAGTGCCTATCGGCTATAACGGTGATGCTTATGATCGCTGTATGGTGAAAATCGAAGAGATGCGCCAGTCGTTACGTATCATCCGTCAATGTATGGATAATATGCCGCAAGGTCCTTATAAGGCTGATCATCCACTGGCAGTACCACCGCCAAAAGACCGTACTTTAAATGATATTGAGACCTTGATTAATCACTTTATCTCCGTATCTTGGGGTCCTGTGATGCCAGCGGGTGAGTGTACTACTATCGTCGAAGCGACCAAAGGTCTAAACAGTTATTACATCACTTCAGACAAAGCGACGATGAGCTATCGTACCCGTATTCGCACCCCGACATTTGCACATTTACAGCAGATGCCATCGGTCATTAATGGCTCGCTGGTCTCTGATGCCATTATGTATTTGGCGTCGATTGATATTGTGATGGCGGATTGTGACCGTTAGAGCATTTGTGATTATGAGTTTAATGGTTAGTTTAATAAGATTAGAAGTTTTTAGGGTGATAAGCGAATAGCTATAAACCTATAAAAGTTAAAAAGTAAGACAAGTTCATTAACATGTTATCGCCAAACTGGCACACCAAAACGCTGTTGGCGCGCGACGAGCGCAACCTAAACAGTGGGCTGAGTGAGGAAAGAAAAAGATTATGAGAATTGTTTCCGATAAAATGCCAAAAGTAGATGTGGCAAGTATCTTAACCGCTGAAGAAATTGCGGCCATTCGTGAATATATGCATCATTATCCCCATCCGCGGGCAGCGTCTTTAGATGCACTAAAGATTGTGCAAAAGCGTAACGGCTGGGTTGATGATGCACAAGTCAATGCTATTGCTAATATTTTAAATGTGCCTATGACCGATATGGATGGGGTAGCAACCTTCTTTAACCGTATCTATCGTCAGCCAGTCGGGCGTCATGTCATTTTAATTTGTGATTCTGTGGCTTGTTATCTGACAGGCTATGAAGCGCTGGCGGCTGAATTAAAATCGCAGCTAGGCATCGACTACGGTCAAACGACGTCTGACGGTCGCTTTACGCTATTGCCGATTTGCTGTTTGGGTAATTGTGACAAAGGTCCTGCGGTGTTGATTAATGAAGACACTTATGGTCCTGTCCAACCCACCGAGGTCGCCCAATTGTTGGAGCTATACGCATGAGTTTAACGATTACAGAGCAGATCGCTCGTCGCGGTCAAGGCAAAGCGCCAAGCCAATTAAATGAGCAGCGCATCCCAGTATATGGTGATAAAGAAACGGCGACCAGCGAAACCAAGCCACTGACATGGCGTTTAGCGCATCATGACACAGTATTGGATTTAGCAACTTATGAATCACTGCGCGGTTTTGAAGCATTAAAAATAGCCTTAAACCAATCGCCAGATGATACGTTAAATACCATTAAAGAAGCCGTGGTAAAAGGTCGTGGCGGTGCAGGTTTCCCAGCAGGTATTAAGTGGTCGCTGATGGCACCACCTGATGGCGGTCCACGCTATTTGGTTTGTAATGCCGATGAGATGGAGCCGGGTACCTTTAAAGACCGTTTGCTGATGGAACGTCTGCCCCTACAACTTATCGAAGGTATGTTGATTTCTGCTTATGCGATTGGTGCAACCGCTGGTTATATCTTTATTCGCGGTGAGTACATCTTAGCAGCGGAGCGTCTAACTGCGGCTCTTGAAGAATTGCGTGCCAATAACTTGGTCGGCGATAATATCTTAGGCTCAGACTTTAGCTTTGATTTACACGTCCATACCGGTGCCGGTCGCTATATTTGCGGTGAAGAAACGGCGCTATTGAATGCTTTAGAGGGTCGCCGCGCTAATCCACGCACTAAGCCACCATTCCCGCAAGTTGCTGGAGCATGGGGTCGTCCAACGATCGTGAATAATGTAGAAACTTTGCATAACGTCTCAGCCATTATTTTACACGGTAGCAAATGGTATCAAGACCTGCCAAAAGCCAAAGGCGTGGTCGAAACCCCAGGCACTAAGCTATTTGGTTGCTCGGGTTTGGTCAATGATCCCGGTCTATGGGAGCTACCATTCGGTTATACGGCGCGTGAAATTATCGAAGACTTTGCGGGTGGTATGATCGAGGGCAAAAAGCTTAAAGCATGGCTTCCTGGTGGCGCATCAACCGACTTTTTGACCGCTGATCATTTAGATACGGTCGTTGACTTTGACACCATTCAAAAAGCCGGTAGCCGTATGGGGACTGGGCTGATTATGGTCGTCGATGAAGAGCAAGATATGGTGCCATTATTGCGCAATCTTGAGATTTTCTTCCAACGTGAATCGTGCGGTTGGTGTACGCCATGCCGTGATGGTCTACCGTGGGGCGTCAAACTGCTCACCGCTATCAATGATGGTGAAGGTCAAGTGGGCGATGTCGAAAAACTAGAAGGTCTAACGCGTGACTTATGGATTGGTAAAACCTTCTGTGCCCATGCTCCAGGTGCGATGGAACCACTGATGAGTGCGATTAAATATTTCCGTCCAGAATTTGATCAAAAAATCACGCAGGCGGTTGGTGTAGATGTCATTGATGCTGCAGCCAATCAACAGCCAGTAGTGAAATAAGGAGAGCGGCATGGCAGTCATACATATTGATGGAACCACTGTCGAAGTAGATAGCGCAGATAACTTGCTTCAAGCTTGTTTATCACTTGGCATTGATGTGCCGTATTTTTGTTATCACCCAGCCTTAGGTTCAGTAGGCTCTTGCCGTCTGTGTGCGGTTAAGCAATATCAAAACAAAGAAGATATGGAAGCAGGTCGTGGTCGCTTAGTGATGTCATGCATGGTCGCACCAGGCGATGACATGTACATCTCAGTGACTGACGATGAGGCCAAAGCGTTCCGTAAGTCGATGGTTGAGCTATTGATGGTGAACCATCCGCATGATTGTCCAACCTGTGAAGAGGGTGGGCATTGTCATTTACAAGACATGACCTATATGTCGGGTCATCATCGTCGTCGCTATCGTTTCACCAAGCGCACCCACCATAACCAAGAGCTTGGTCCCTTTATTGCCCATGAAATGAACCGTTGTATCGCTTGCTACCGCTGTGTACGTTTTTATAAAGACTACGCGGGTGGTGAAGATTTAGGCGTTTATGGTACAAACGAGCGGGTTTATTTTGGTCGCGATAAAGACGGTCAGTTCGAAAGTGAATTCTCAGGTAACTTAACCGAAGTGTGCCCAACCGGTGTATTTACCGATAAAACGCACTCTGAGCGTTATAACCGTAAATGGGATATGCAGTACGCGCCAAGTATCTGTCATGGTTGCTCAGCAGGTTGTAACATTTCGCCAGGTGAGCGTTATGGTGAATTGCGCCGTATCGAAAACCGCTACAATGGTGAAGTAAACCGTTATTTCTTATGTGATCGCGGTCGTTTTGGTTATGGTTATGTCAATCGTGAAGACCGTCCAACCCAAGCGCTTGAGCGTATCAATGACAAGCATGTCAAAATCAACATCGATTATGCCCTTGATGAAACCATTAAGCGTATTAAAGATAAAAAAGTCATCGGTATTGGCTCTCCACGCGCCAGTTTAGAGACCAACTTTGCGCTAAAAAATCTGGTTGGCTTTGATAACTTCTCAACGGGTCTTAATCATCAGCAGCAAGCATTGGTCAATAAATGTATTGAAGTATTGAGTACTGAGGGTATTTATAACCCCGGTATGGCTGATATTGAAAGCCACGATGCAGTATTGGTGTTGGGTGAAGATATTACTCAGACCTCATCACGTGTGGCGTTATCGATTCGTCAAGCAGCAAAAAATGAAGCCATTAAAATGGCCGCTGCTGCGAAAACGCAACCATGGTTGGCTGAGCCAGTCAAACGCATCGGTCAAGGCGCACAAAGTCCGGTATACGTCATCGATGTCACCCAAACCAAACTCGAAGACATTAGCAAAGTCAGCGTGGTTGCAACACCTGAAGATATTACTAAACTCGGTTTTAAAGTGGCTGATGAAATTGCCAGTTTTGCCGATGATTTATTGGAAATAGCAGATCCAAAGACAGCAGAACAAGATGCTGAAATGGATGGTATGCAAGCATTGGCGCAGCAAATCGCTTATGATTTGATACAAGCCGATAAGCCTTTAGTGGTATCGGGCAGCAGTTTGTCGTCTACTGCCTTGATAGAAGCGGCGGCGCAAATTACCCAAGTATTAAGCCAAAAGCGCAGCGCCATTAAAGCCACTGAGCAGCAGCAAGTTGATACACATAATGAACAGGTACGTGCTGCCGAAGCACAAGCAGCAACCGCTCAGCAAAAAGAAGATAAAGATTTGTCTGCTAAGCCAGAAAAACCTGAAACTGGCGTTGATACAGAAGCGCAAGACGACGTTGAGCGTGAGCCTGCTGACAGTAGTGAGTTAAAAGAAAACAGTCTTGAGCTCAAAGAAGTGAATAAGAAATATCATGCGCAAGCAGGGATTTACTTAGCAGTTCCCGATGCCAATAGTATTGGGGTATGTCTGCTTGGCGGTCAATCCGTAGAAGAGCTGTTGGCGACTGATTTTGATGTGGTCATAGTCGCTGAAAACCAGCTGACTGATGCTATCGATGCCAATAAGTTGACCCAGCTATTGACTGATAAAACCGTCATTGCCTTGGATCATCAGCTACTTGATTGGCACAAAGATGTCGATATCGTACTACCAGCGGCAAGCTTTGCCGAAGCAGACGGCACATTGGTATCTGCCGAAGGCCGTGCGCAGCGTTTCTTCCAAGTTTATGACAATGAATACTACCATCCGATGAGCAGTATTAAAGAAGGCTGGCGCTGGCTACACGCCGTGCATAGCAGCATTGAAGGCCGTGATGTCGACTGGACGCAGCTTGATGATGTAATCAATGCGCTAATAGCGACGCATCCTAAGCTTGCTGGTATCAAAGGTGCAGCACCTGATGCGGACTACCGCATGAACGGGCTGAAAATTGCCCGTCAGCCGCGTCGCTATTCAGGTCGTACCGCCATGCGTGCGCAGATATCTGTCCATGAGCCGATGCAGCCAAAAGATTTAGATACGGGTTTAACTTTTTCAATGGAAGGCTATAGCGGTAAACAAACGCCAAGCTCGATGATTCCTTTTGCCAGTGCGGCAGGTTGGAACTCACCGCAAGCGTGGAATAAATACCAAGACAAAGTCGGTGGTCATCTCAAAAATGGAGATCCGGGTGTGCGTCTGTTCGATCAATTCGAGCGCCTAGCCACTCGTCAATATGTTGCGCCAGAAGCAATGACTACGACCACCACTGATATACAGCAAGGGCAAGCAAAACTGGTGCCTATTTATAACCTTTATGCCAGCTCAATGATGGCATCACGTAGCCCAGTGGTTGCTGAGCAACTTCCTGTTGCAGCATGGCGTATCGGTATCGACGATGCCAAAGACTGGAGTATCGATGCAGGTGATTACTTAGCGATTGAGATTGATAACCAACAAATCACACTGCCAGTTCAACTCGTTGGTTACTTAGCAGAAGGCTGTATCGGTTATCCCGTTGGGCAGGTGGATATTATCCATCCCATGATGCCCGCGTCGGTACGCAAAGTTGATGCGCCAGTGACCATGATGGGTAGTATGGCCGATGACGGTTCTTTGATAGCTAATAATGCTGGTAACAGCATGGACGATAACCGCGCAACACCAGTAAGTGTAGCGCCGACCACCACACAGGAGGTGTAATATGCAAGTTACCCGTATTATCCCTGATGTGCCAAGCTTTTTGGCGAGTATGATGACCTATGATACGTGGTCAATAATATTTTTGGTCGTGCAATCGCTGGTTATTTTTTTAGTCGTTGTGATAGTCGCCGCTTTAATGATTGTCTATGAGCGCCGTATGCTAGCGCTTTGGCAAGACCGTTATGGTCCAAACCGTGTCGGACCTTTTGGTTCTTTGCAGCTGGTCGCGGATATGCTAAAAATCTTCTTTAAAGAAGATTGGACACCAAAGTTCACCGATAAATTTATGTTTACCTTGGCGCCGGCAGTTGCGATGTTTACTGCGCTGGCCTCATTTGCCATTATTCCTATCTCACCAACGCTTGGCGTGGCTGACTGGGATATCGGTATTTTGTTCTTCTTTGCCATGGCCGGTATTGCAGTCTACGCAGTGATGTTCGGTGGCTGGGCATCAGCGAATAAATTCTCGTTACTGGGTGGCCTACGTTCTGCCGCCCAAACGATCAGCTATGAAGTGTTCTTGGGTCTATCATTGATGGGCGTTGTGGCCTTGACGGGCTCGTTTAACTTGCGCGCGATTGTCGAAGCGCAGGCTGATGGCTGGTATATTATTCCACAGTTTTTTGGATTCTTAACCTTTGTAATAGCAGGGGTAGCGGTAACGCACAGACATCCTTTTGACCAACCTGAAGCAGAGCAAGAGCTGGCCGAAGGTTACCATGTCGAATATTCTGGCATGAAGTTTGGTATGTTCTTTATTGGCGAATACGTCAACGTCGTCTTGATTTCAGCATTGATGACTTGCCTGTTTTTTGGTGGTTGGCTCGCGCCTTTTAATTTAAATATCCCATTTATTCCACCTGCTTTTTGGTTCATGATTAAAACATTATTCTTTATGACCATGTTTATTTTGGCACGCGGTTCGCTCATCCGTCCGCGCTACGATCAGGTGATGAATTTTGGCTGGAAAGTCTGCCTGCCGATAACCTTGATTAATTTATTGGTTACTGCCGCAGTAATTTTGATCTTTTCCCCGACCCCAATAACATAGTTTTGAACAGTTATTGGTAGTCATCAGTAATGATATTAATGATGGATTAGGGTAAAGATGATAAGGATAATAACCCCATGTTTCATAGCATAAAAAAGATTATCGTTGGTTTTTATACTATTATCCGCAGTATGTGGATGGTTAATAGCCATGCGATCAGGCCACGTGACACCATTCTTTATCCTGAAGTGCCGGTGCCAGTACCACCACGTTTTCGCGGACGTATTATATTGTCTCGTGACCCTGATGGTGATGAGCGCTGTGTTGCTTGTAACTTATGTGCGGTGGCCTGTCCGGTTGGCTGTATCTCGCTACAAAAAGCTGAGCGCGAAGATGGTCGCTGGTATCCAGAGTTTTTCCGGATTAACTTTTCACGCTGTATCTTTTGCGGATTGTGTGAAGAGGCGTGTCCAACGACAGCCATTCAAATGACCCCTGACTTTGAGTTGGGTGAATATAAACGCCAAGATTTGGTTTATGAAAAAGAGCATTTGCTGATTTCAGGACCAGGTAAATATCCCGATTATAACTATTATCGTGTGACGGGTATGGCGGTAGCGGACAAACCAAAAGGCGCAGCGCAAAACGAATCTGCACCGATTGATCTAAGGAGCTTGCTGCCATGATGAATATTTTAAACAACCCTGAATTGGCAGGGTTTTATTCACTTGCAGCTGTGGCAATATTTGCCAGTTTGCGCGTGATAATCCATGCCAATCCAGTCCATGCTATCTTATCAATGATTGTGTCGTTATTGGCCCTGTCAGGCATATTTTTTGTATTGGGCGCGCCATTCGCTGGTGCACTTGAGATTGTTGTCTATGCTGGTGCCATTATGGTGCTGTTCGTCTTTGTGATTATGATGCTCAATCTGGGCATGAGTAACGAGGAGCGCGAAGAGCGTTGGCTTGATGCTGGCACTTGGGCGATACCGACAGGGTTGACGCTTATTATCGCGGTTGTGCTGTATGCGATGATTGGGCTTAATCCTGACGAGACAGCCATGATTGGCGGGTCGACTATTTCAGCCAAAGCGGTCGGCACCGTGTTATTTACCAAATACGTTATGCTGGTAGAAGTGGCGGCTTTGCTATTATTAGGCGCTTTGGTTGCCGCGTATCATCTAGGTAAAACCTCTGTAGATGATGAGATAGTTGGCAATGACAGTCAAGATTTTCAGCCAAGTGTAGGAAGTATCAAGCAATATGACACTGTCAGCAAATATGATGACAGCACATATACAGATAGTGATGCGGTAAAAATGGCGGAACCTTACGAATATAAAGATGTTGACCCGCACGACTACGTTGGTAAGAAGGTAGGTATGCAGGTCGGTACTAAGAAAGTCACGCGGAAAGTCACGCGCAAGGAGTCAGACTGATGGTACTAGCAGCGAGCGTGGCACAAGACGTGTCAAACGTGCCGTTTGCCCACGAGGTGGCAGGCTTAGTACAGCCTGTTGCTGAGGCGCAGAATGTACTGGGTATGATACCCATGAGCCATGGTTTAATTTTGGCAGGTATCTTATTTACGATTGGTCTGTGCGGTGTCATGGTACGGCGTAACTTCTTATTTATGCTGATGAGTCTTGAGATCATGATGAATGCGGCGGCACTAGCATTTGTGGTAGCAGGTAGTCGCTGGGTCGATCCAGATGGACAGATTATGTTTATCTTTATTTTGACCCTAGCAGCAGCAGAGGCCGCCATTGGTTTGGCAATATTATTGCGGTTTTATCATCAGCGTGGGCATCTCGATGTCGATAGCGCCAATGAGATGAAAGGATGATGTCATGAGTTTATTACCATTAACCTTTATATTCCCGCTCGTTGGCTTTTTGATTTTAGCCTTTATGCGCGACAAGTTAAGCGAGCAGGTGGCAGCGATTGTCGGTGTCGGTAGTATGCTGCTATCGGCATTATGTACGCTGGTGGTTAGTTATACTTTTTTGACCAGCAACCCCGCTGGTACGGTCGTAGAAATTCCGCTGTGGACATGGTTCCAAGTTGGGGATTTTGCGCCAAATTTTGGCTTAAGCTTTGATGGCTTAGCATTAACCATGACTGGTGTTATTACTGGTATTGGCTTTTTAATCCATCTGTTTGCCGCTTGGTATATGAAGGGCGACACAGGCTTTGCTCGTTTCTTTAGCTATATGAACTTGTTCGTCGCCAGTATGTTATTGCTGGTGTTGGCGGATAATTTATTCTTGCTATATCTCGGTTGGGAAGGTGTGGGTATCTGTTCCTACTTACTGATTGGTTTTTATTACCATGACCGCGCTAATGGTCGGGCAGCGATGAAAGCCTTTACCGTGACCCGTGTCGGCGATGTGTTCTTAGCCTTTGGTTTGTTCTTATTATTCCGTGAATTCGGTACGCTTAATATTCAAGAGATTATTACCCGTGCCCCAGAAATTTTTGATATCAATAACCCGACCATGATGCTGATCACCATGATGCTCGTTGGTGGTGCGATGGGTAAATCAGCGCAGCTACCATTACATACATGGCTTGCTGATGCGATGGCAGGTCCGACGCCAGTATCGGCGCTCATTCACGCAGCAACGATGGTCACGGCAGGGGTTTATTTAATTGCCCGTCTGCATCCATTGTTTGAGCTGACCCCAGGTATCCTACTATATTGGGTAGGCGGTGTAGGGGCGTTGACGCTGGTCGTTGCTGGTTTTTGTGCGCTGGCACAGACCGATATTAAACGTATCCTCGCTTATTCAACCATGAGTCAAATTGGCTACATGTTCTTAGCACTCGGCGTTGGTGCGTGGCAAGGCGCAATCTTCCACTTGATGACCCATGCTTTCTTTAAAGCCTTATTATTCTTATCATCAGGTGCGGTGATTCTTGCGGTTCACCATGAGCAAAACATCTTTAAGATGGGCGGTTTACGCAAAAAGATACCGTTGGTATTTTGGTGTTATATCGTCGGTGGCGGTGCACTTGCGGCGATACCTTGGGTCACTGTTGGTTTCTATTCTAAAGAAGCGATTCTTTGGGAAAGCTATGCAACTGGTCATCTAGTGTTGTTCTATATGGGTGTATTCGGTGCTTTCTTAACCGCACTTTATACCTTCCGTATGATTTGGATTGTCTTTTTTGGTGAAGAAAAAACCCCTGCACATAAATTATCAGGTGTGTCATATTGGTTGCCGCTTACCGTGCTACTGGTGTTATCGACCGCAGTTGGCGCATGGATTACCCCGCCATTACAAGGCGTATTGCCAGAGAGTGTTGGGCATTTATTAGAAGTGGCCAATCAAGCGGATGGTAAGCACACGGCAGAGTATATCGCCATGGGTGCGATGCTGGCTGGTTTGATAATTGCGGCATTATTATATGTTGTGGATAAAGGTCGTCTGCTCACGAGCTTTAAGCGTTCGCGTATTGGTGGGGCGCTATATCACTGGTGCTACCATGGTATGGGCTTCGATGCGCTGTACGATATAATTTTTGTAAAACCCTTTTTGTTCATCGGCCGCTTATTTAAAGCCGACCCTATCGATAAAACGTGGCTCACCTTACCTAAGCTGGCTTCGGCGGGTAATAAGGTATTGTCTGCGACGCAAACAGGGTCACTTCGAGGTTATGCTGCAAGCTTTGGTTTGGGTATGGCTGTATTGCTAGTGCTGGTAATGATGACGGTGGTATAAGATGATAGAGTTACAACAAACGTGGATGCTACCAGCATTAATCGCAATTCCTTTTATTGCAGGGTTGCTATGTTGGCTGGTTGAGCGGTTTAATAAACGTTTACCGCGCTGGATTGCCTTGATTGGTATGATCTTGACCTTTGTATTGTCATTAGTATTATGGCAATACGGTGATTTTTCTGGCATGAGTAAGCAGGTGATTGCGCCAGATTCAAATGTGCCTTGGGTTGCTGAATTTATGGTGCCGTGGATACCAAGCTTTGGTATCAGCTTTCACTTAGCGATGGATGGTTTATCGCTGATGATGGTTGCGCTAACAGGGCTGCTTGGTATTGCCGCAGTGGCTTGTTCGTGGAATGAGATTCAACGCCGTGTTGGTTTCTTCCATTTGAACTTGCTATGGAGCTTAGGCGGGGTCATCGGTGTTTTCTTAGCTATTGATTTGTTCTTATTCTTCTTCTTTTGGGAGATGATGCTGGTTCCTATCTACTTCTTGATCGCGATTTGGGGTCATGATGTCGTTGGTAAAACCAAGGAATATGCAGCAACTAAGTTCTTTATTTATACCCAAGCGTCTGGGCTTATCATGCTCGTCGGTATCTTGGTATTGGTCATTATTAGCTACGCCCAAAAAGGGGTAGTGAGCTTTAACTATAATGACTTACTGGGTACGTCGCTCGGCGGTTGGGAGTATCCCATCATGCTGTGCTTCTTTATTGGCTTTGCGGTTAAGTTGCCGATTATTCCGTTTCATGGTTGGTTACCCGATGCGCATGCGCAGGCCCCAACCGCAGGTTCGGTGGATTTAGCGGGTGTTTTGATTAAGACCGCAGCTTATGGTTTGATTCGTTTTGTCTTACCACTGTTCCCAGCCGCATCACAAGATTTTGCGCCGATAGCCATGACTTTAGGTACGATTGGTATCTTTTACGGTGCATGGTTGGCCTTTATGCAGACCGATATGAAGCGCTTGCTCGCTTATACCAGTATCTCGCACATGGGCTTTGTGGTCTTAGCCATTTACGCTGGAACCTTACTCAGCTTGCAAGGCCTGATGATTCAAATGCTGGCGCATGGTCTAAGTTCAGCGGCACTGTTTATCATGGCAGGTCAGTTATATGAGCGTCTACATACGCGGGATCTAACCTTGATGGGCGGTATGTGGGGTCAGTTCCGTTATTATGCGCCGATACTGATGTTCTTCTGTGCCGCATTGCTGGGTATTCCAGGTACAGGTAACTTCATTGGCGAGTTTATGATTTTACTGGGTGCGTTTGCTCAATATCCAGTATTTGTGGTATTTGCAACGTTCAGTTTAGTACTAGCAGGGTTATACTCGCTTATTTTGATTCATCGCGCGTTGTTTGGTAAAAACAATATCGAAGCGGTCGCTATGCAAGAAACCAAATTACACGGTTTGCCTGAGCGTCCATTAAAGGACTTGGGTAAGCGCGAGCTGTCGTTGTTATTGATGTTGGCAGCAGGCTTAGTCTGGCTTGGTCTATATCCACAGCCATTCCTTGATACGTCAAGTCATGCGATGCAGTGGATTAATAATGCTTATATATACAGTCAAGTAACACAAGTAGATGCATCGCAACTGCTTGATGCAATGGAGGCACGTTAAGTCATGAATGATATTACGATGAATGATTTGATGGGATTGCTGCCTTATGCACCACTCCTTGCCGTCGTCATAACGGTCTTGGTGGTTATGATTGCCATCGCCGTTAAACGCTCACATATTGTCACAGGAACGGTCACGGTCGTCGGCCTCAATATTGCGCTGTTTACTTTAATTGGGCAAATGACTGGTATTATAAATAGCGGCACTGTCCTGCCAAACGCTGAGCAGTTATTTGTCATTGACAACTTTGCTCAGTTTAATATGGTGGTTATCTTTATCTGTGCTTTGGCTTGTTGTACGCTGTCTTATGCGTATCTGGCCGATCTAAAAGACAATAAAGATGAGCTATATTTGCTGATGTTGCTATCGACGATCGGTGCGCTACTGATGGTCAGTGCTCAGCATTTAGCGTCATTCTTTATGAGCTTAGAGATGCTGTCTATACCGCTGTATGGCATGCTGTCGTATACCTATATGCGCAACCGTTCGCTTGAGTCGGGGCTAAAGTACTTGGTACTATCAGCGACGGCATCGGCGACGTTACTGATGGGTATGGCGTTTATCTATGCAGAAGTAGGATCGTTGGCCTTTAAGCCGATTAGTATGGTATTGGGCGATGTTTTTGAGTCGCCACTACTGATACTTGGTGCGGCAATGATGATGTTCGGTATTGCCTTTAAACTGTCAGCTGCACCTTTTCATATGTGGACACCCGATGTTTACGAAGGGGCACCAGCACCGATTGCTACTTTCCTAGCATCGGTCACAAAAGTAGCGATGATGGCGCTGGCAGTTCGTTTCTTAATCGATACGTCTTTATTGGCATTGCCATCTATACAGATGTTATTGATGGTCATGGCCACCTTATCGATTTTGGTCGGTAACTTATTAGCCGTACGCCAAACCAGTCTTAAACGTCTATTGGGCTATTCTTCAATATCCCATATGGGTTATGTGTTGATCGTTATCGTCAGTATCGGTACGGCTGCTGATAGTATCTCTAGTATGTATATGGCGGTTTATGCCTTTACGTCTATCGGTGCCTTTGGCGTAGTGACGTTGATGTCGAGCCCTTACCGTTTGTCTGGTGAGGCAGATGAGTTGACGCATTATCAAGGACTGTTCTGGCGTCGCCCAGTATTGACTGCTGTCATGACTATTATGATGTTGTCATTGGCAGGTATTCCACTGACGGCAGGCTTTATTACCAAACTATTTGCGATTTTGGCTGCGGTACAAGGAACCAATTGGTTCTTGGCGACAATGATTATCTTGGGTAGTGCTATTGGTTTATTCTATTACTTGCGCGTTATGCTCACGCTATTTAAACGTCCGAAACAGTTCATCGAGTTTGATGTTTCTGGTCAATGGGCTATCCGTACCGGCGGTATTATGGTAATTGCAGTGACAGCGATGATTATCTTCTTTGGTATCTTACCAAATAGTATGATTGAGTGGGCAAGCTTGGCTCGTATTTGGTAAATATAAAAAAGATAAGTAGTGGTATAGCCAGTCCTAAATAAAAGCAATACAAGTATTATAACGCGCTACTGGGATGAATTTTTCTTGCTTGTTGTGCCTACGCCGACAAAGGCTGCGAATAATTAATCCCAGTAGCGCTGTACTCTTTTAAAATTGGATCGACTATACGCTGATACGGCTACTCATCGGATGTTACGGTTAGAAAACCAAGATGCGCCCGCTTTATGATAAGCTTGGCGCATCTTTTTTGTTGGTACGTTCTAACTTTCTATAACAATAAATAGCAGTAAAATAGGGTGGTTAATTATTATGAGTGACAATATTCAAACGGTAACCGTGCTTAGCAAAACCACTTGGACACCAAACTTATTTAGCTTTACCGTCAGTCGTCCTGATAGTTTTAAGTTTACGGCGGGTCAATTTGTGCGTTTGGGCGTTAATCCCAGTCAGCTACAGTATTATAAGCAGCAAGCAGAAGTATCGGGTGCAGCCATGGAGGAGGTGGCTGATGAGGCATTGAACGAGGACATCTTTCGCGCTTATTCGATTGTCTCTTCGCCCTTTGATGAGGTGTTAGAATTCTTCTCTATCGTGATTCCGGATGGTGCATTTACCTCGCAGCTGCAACACCTGCAAGTAGGTGATGAGCTGCTACTTAATACCATGCCATTTGGGTTTTTAACCTTAGCCCGATATCAAAAACCTCTGCCAAAAGATTTATGGCTACTGGCGACTGGTACTGGACTAGCGCCATTTTTGTCCATGTTACAGGATTTGAAGACATGGGAAGATTATGAGCATATCGTATTGGCCTATAGCGCACGCTCGCTAGAAGAGCTGGCCTATATCGAAAAGATTCAAAGCTTGCAAGAAGACTTTGGTTCGTTGGTTGAGAGTCCAGCGAAGTTAACATTCATCCCAATCGTCACCCGTGAGCCTGTCGAAGGCGCACTGACAGAACGTCTGCCCAAGTTACTATTGGATGGTACGCTGCAAGAGCGAGCAGGGGTGGCACTGGATATCGATAGCACGCATGCCATGCTGTGCGGCAACCCCGACATGGTAGAAGACACCAAAGAGGCGTTAAAAACACTGGGTTTGGTAATGAATCGTCGAGGGGAAGGTAATATTGCAGTAGAGAATTACTGGTAGATGCATGGTTGGTTATAGCTATTACGTTTCATAAAAAATGTAATAGCTATAGTGTTTTAAACCTGACTCGGTTCGGTCGCGTCATCTATTGGATGGATAGGGCCTTGCATCAGCTCAGGCTCATCATCATCGCCGATGATGTCTTCATTGCTACTGCCCGCTAGTAAATCACGATAATTAATTTGTGTTTTCAAAATCATTTGCTCTTCTTCAAGCTCGCCATAATTGACTTGGACTTTATGCAGAGTACTGATGATTTTTTTATTTTTCTTAAGCCAGCGATGGATATCCAGATAGATGACTTCATCTTTTGCGCGCGCGATATTGATATAAGACAGAATAAAGCCTAATGGGTCTTTTTTAAGGACGCTGTGATAGAACCAGATAAAAAGCTTGATACCTTGACGTTTGATAATGGACTCACAGCGTAGGTTTAACACATCGGTATACGTCTGCTGACCGAAGACAAAACGCTGTACATTGCGATCAAGCTGTACATGAATTAAGCTAAAGTTACTGGCCACTTCAATATAAATACCTGCCACATCAATCGTACAATATAAGCGAAACCAGTCATCGTGCATTTCAACGCGCAGCTCTAAGATGGCTTTGACATTGTCGGTGACGAATTTTTGCAGCGCATCGTTGACGTATTTTTGTGCAACAGGCAGCGCAAGCTCATCCTCAAACTTATCCGTTGTTTTATCATATATATTTTTGATAGATTGGGTGAGACGATCCCAACCACCACTAAATGATTCGTCGAAACGATAGCCGATATTCTCAAAAAACTCATCAAAATTATCTGAATTATTCACGTTATCACTCATGTTATCAAAGCTACTCAAACTTATTATCCTTATAGTTATAGGGTCGTTATCTAGCAGCAGATGTAAACTTGCTGATACTATCGTTATAAAACAGTATATATCAAAAACGAGGCGGGCAAAATCATCCTCTATAACTAGGGCGTGTTGAATCTTACCGTATACAGTTATGCTAGCGACATAAATATATGTCATGCTATGATAGCGCCATCATGCATATTATCATAACGCTTATTAGCTGCAGCCTTTTTACTTATAAGCTCATATCTATTAGCTGAGACCCACTGTGGCCTATATTAAAGACTCGCAAAGTTATCATTTTTCGGCGCAAG
Organism: Psychrobacter sp. FME5; assembly: GCF_014861375.1. Taxonomy (NCBI): domain Bacteria; kingdom Pseudomonadati; phylum Pseudomonadota; class Gammaproteobacteria; order Moraxellales; family Moraxellaceae; genus Psychrobacter; species Psychrobacter sp. FME5. Next base: position 42,133 of record NZ_RRYX01000016.1, read on the forward strand.
CACCTAAGCGTAATTTTAGCTTGCCTGTGGCTGTCGTCATCGCTGTAGCAGTACACGTGCTGATAATTTTCGGTATCAGCTTTTCGATAGGAAAAGATCCTGCCTCGATGGTACAAGACGTAGCGAAGGCACTAACCGACAATATGCAGCCGAATGAAGATGCACAGTTTATTGCTAATGCCTCACAACAGGGCGGCGGTACGATAGAAGAGCAGCTAAGGCAAGAGAATGATCAGATTAGCTCATTGCCAGCTGAACAAATAAGTGAAACGCAAGATGTGATTAATCTACAGCGTCAAGTGCGTCAGCAGCGCTACCAAGAAAGCTATCTGCGTACTACGTTAAGCTGGCGCCAAGCGAGCGTCGAGTCGGATAACGATAGCAAACAAGCACAAGATGATACGATGTCGCAAGAAGAGCGACTGCGCAAACAAATCGCCACGCTTGAAGCGCAATTGTCTCAGCGTCAGCAAGTCTATGCCACCAAATCAAAAGTCGTGACCGTCGATAGTAATTCGACCACGCGCGGTGCTGCGGACTATATCAATACCTTTCGCGAGCATATCGAGCGTGTGGGCAACCTGCATTTCCCCGCGCAAGCGCGGGCGCAAAAAATCAATGGTGAAGTACGTCTGATGGTTATTATCAGTAGTGATGGTAGTATAAAAGCGATTCGTCTGCTTGAAAGCTCAAACTCAACCATCCTAGATGAAGCCGCCAAACAATCGGTCAGACAAGCGGCGCCGTTTGGTAAATTTACCAAAGACATGGGTGATATCGTTGAGTTGCGTTTGATACGCACTTTTCTTTATAGTGATAAAGTCACTGTCACTTATTAAGCGCATTCAATATATAGCTCATGAGCGCTAGCGATACCGTAAACAGATACCCAGATTTATCAAAAAGTGCCGTAAAACCACGTCTTTCTAGGGCGTGGATGTAAGGCATAAATAATACTAAATTCTGCTTGACTACTAAAGTGACTGAGCCACAATAAAACCATGAAATCACTCAAGTTACGCATCAAAGATAAACACGCTAACCAATTAAACAAATTGGCTGGTGCGGTTAATTTTGTGTGGAACTATGTGAATGATTTGAGTTTTAAGCACTTGCAGCGTACTGGTCATTTCTTTTCAGCCTATGACATGGCGGCCTATGTAAAAGGTAGTGGTGAGCTGCTAAATCTGCATAGCCAAACCTTACAAGCCATCACTGAAACCCATGCCAAGAGCCGCAAACAATTTAAAAAGGCCAAACTACACTGGCGCACAAATAACCCTAAAGCCAAGCGTAAAAGTTTAGGTTGGATTCCGTTTAAAAAGACTGCCATAAAATATCTAGGGGTCAAAAAAGCAGGAAAGAAAAGCCTAAAATCCACCATTCAATTTAGCCTAGCCAAAGGCAAGAAGCTGACCATTGACGTGTGGGACAGCTATAACCTAGCTCTCTACACCATCAATACTT
>NZ_RRYX01000170.1:0-3422 GCF_014861375.1 Psychrobacter sp. FME5
GAGATTTATGGCATTTGTCTCATCGATTGATTCGTAAGATTCTGTCTCATAATCTATGCTTTGTACTCAACAAAAAACTTGGTAACCCGCCTCTTCAGTTTGAATTGCTTATTTCAAGTTGAGAGTGGGGTATATAGAACTAAAAATATAGAAAGCACATTAATCTGATGTTTCTTAAAGACTGAATGAACGAACATTACTTACAATCCTACTGCGTATTGTTACTTTTCCTGCATTGGTTTTCACTCGTTAACCTCACTATACTTATGCCTACTGACAGTTCAGATGAAATTTTACTGTTTAAGTAGATCGGTAGGTGGTAGTAGAATTTAAATAATAAGCTATCCTTTCATCTACGGTTTAATATTGGTTTTGTTCGACTTTACTTTTATCATTTACAGCGAGGATGTTTATTATGAAAAAACTGCTAACCACCACCGTGATGGCCGCTTCATTGTCGGCGTTAACCCTAACCGGCTGTACTAGTACGACCAGTACTGGCGCCGTTGGTGTTGATCGCCAACAACTACTGCTAGTTTCTAGCGAGCAGGTACAGCAACTATCGGCGCAAAGTTATAATAAAAATATTCAAGAAGCCAAGTCGCGTGGAGTGCTTGATAACAATAAAGCTCAGCTAAACCGTCTCAAAAAGATATCTAACCGCCTGATCGGTCAAGTTGGGGTGTATCGCCCTGATGCGGCAAAATGGCAGTGGGAAGTACACACCATTAAGTCTAATGAGCTAAATGCTTTCGTTATGCCAGGTGGTAAGATTATGTTTTATTCAGGCATCATCGATCGGTTGAACTTGACCGATGATGAGATCGCGGCAATTATGGGCCATGAAATGTCTCACGCCCTACGCGAGCACTCACGTGAACGTCTTTCGCGTGAATATGCCACTCAAACCGGTATTGGTGTCGCCGCTAGTATCTTTGGTTTATCACAAGGTCAAGCCGACCTTGCAAACGTCGCTGGCGATTTGGGCCTAAGCCGTCCACACAGTCGTACCCAAGAAGCCGAAGCCGACCAAATTGGTCTTGAGCTAATGGCACGCGCAGGATACAACCCACAAGCCGCTGTTAGCTTATGGCAAAAAATGCAGCGCGCCAGCCAAGGTGAGCCGCCACAATTCTTAAGTACTCACCCAACCAGCGGTAACCGCATTGCACAAATACAATCTTTGCTGCCAAAAGTGATGCCGTTATACCAAAAAGCACGTCGTTAATGGCTAATTTTTAGTGAAGCACTGATAAGATTAAGTACTAATAGCAGAGCACAGATTCCATATTGTGTTCTGCTTTTTTATGCTTTAAAGATGTACTTTAGTACTAGATTAATTCAACGCTGTATAACACAGCTTAGATATGAAGGTCTGTTATAATGACCGCAACTTGCCATCAATAAATGGCTAAGACCATTTGATACATTCATAAAGATTTTAAAGCATAAAACTATAAAGGATTGTTATGACCACTACACCTACCGCCGACGCCCTTAATAATCAGCTACAAGATTTACAACCGCAGCATATCGAACTGACTAATGAATCAATGAATCACGCGGGTTACTTTGAAGGCAAAGAAAGCCACTTTAAACTGGTTATTGTTAGTGACACCTTTGAAGGCAAAAGATTGGTTGCGCGTCATCAGCTGGTATATGGTCTGGCAAATTCATTATTGACCTCACAAGGCGGTCAAATTCATGCTTTGGCTATCCATGCCTATACACCCACAGAGTGGCAAGGTCAAAGCCCTGATAGCCCGTTATGCGCTGGACAAAACCAAGGTTAAGTAGCTATATTTTAGGCAGCTAAAATTAAAGACAATCAATAAGCTAAATAACTGCATCTTTAGAGGAAATGATATTCGATGAAACATTTACATATGCTTATGGCAGTACTAATCATTGTGCTGTTTGTATACCAAAGCTATTTGGTTTTAAGCAGCAACAGACAAGCGCCACGGGCAGTGAAAATAGCGACCCATGTTATTTACGCTTTAGTTATCGTGTCAGGGGCAGTCATGCTGATGCAACTAATGAGCGCCAATGCACCTGTACAATGGGTGTTTGCCAAGATTATCTTACTCGTTGCGGCCATTAGCTCGAGTATAAAAGCCTTTAACAATGATGCGACGCCTACCCAAAGGAAAACAGGCATCCTCATTGCCGCTGTGGCGTATATTGGTATCGTGATACTCGCCTTTGCCAAGCCTGCAAACCTATTTTGATAAGCACCTATTTTGATAAATATAGAGTATTTTAATGATATCAATTTCTCGGTTGTTAACCTTAAAAAAGACTGAGTCATCGCTATATTTTTAATATCTTAATCTCGTTACTTTTGCTATCTTAAATGTATACAAATACAACCACTTAGCCTAATGGAGCCATTATGAAAACTCTCACTGCCGCCACATTACTAGCAACAGCTGGCATTTTCGGTCTCTCAGGCTGTGCTTCTACGGGTAATATTACCCCGCAATACGTAGCACCAAGTACTTATCAAAGCTATGATTGCCAAGCGCTTAACCAAGAATATACCCGTGTCAATCGTTATGTAAATGCGGCGCGCAACGAGCAATCCACTCTATCTGCTTCAGGTGTCGGGGTTGGCGTTTCTGCAGGGCGTTGGGGGATTTCTCCTAATATCAGCTTTGGTGTGGGTAAAAGCAACAACACCAAAGCTCGCGATGCGAAGTTATCACGTCTGTACGGCGAGCGTGATGCGATTATTCAGTCTGCTCGTATCCAGCGTTGCAGCTTTGCCAATGGCGTCAAAATTTATGGTGAGTAGTCACGGATACTTAATTTAGCATTATTAACTTAATGAGATCATTTAACTATGAATAGCCTTCATACGCACTATGACACTTTGATGGTATCTAGAAATGCATCTCCGGAAGTCATACGAGCTGCTTTTAAGTCTTTATCGCAAAAGTACCATCCCGATAGAAATAACCATCCAAATGCTGATCAAATCATGCAGCAATTTAATGAAGCCTATGCCGCATTGTCCAACCCTATAGAACGCAGTAAGTACGACAGATCGTTGGCTGAGTATGAAAGTAAACTGAATGAAGAGTCTCTATATGATTCTGCTAGAAAAGACTACGGTTCAGAACGACAAAACAAAGTAGTTGTCATTAATATTCCAGATTCGATATCACTTAGTGGCACAAAAGAAAAAATTCATGATTTTGTATCTAGTAAACCTAGTTCAGCAACGTCTAACTCAAAGGGATTAAAGTTATTTTTGAATTTTATAACCGTAATTATGATAATAATAATTATTGGATTTTTTATCTTATTTGCTATTGAGATTGTGACCTAGGGGCTGTATAGAATTCAAATCAGCGGCAGCCAGATAAAGACACAAGCGAGAATTACGGCAGCCTCATAGCTGGCTTTAAGCTTATCAT
>NZ_RRYX01000171.1:0-3368 GCF_014861375.1 Psychrobacter sp. FME5
AATTATTTTATGATATTTGTCCTGGCCATAACAGTTTTATTTTGAACTGACTATACTATCCATCCAGATGATAAGCTAAAGATTCCTAAAGATGGCGCTACTAATTCATCTACAAACTATTCTTCTCAATCAAGTCAGCCAAATAAACCTGTAAACGTGACAACAAAACCTAGCAATAATAATGACGGTACACCTAAAGAAATCGCAACGACCAATGGTTCTTGTATTTGTAAAGCGAATGATTTGATTTGGAGCGATCATCCAAAAGTTAGTTGTGAGTTTAGGAAAAAAGTGATAAAGATCTGTCAAGATATGTGGCCGAATGACTATCTAGCAATGGCCAATAATCTAATGGCATGTATGTATTTTGAAACTGCTACGACCTTCGACCCCTCAAAAGGAAATGGTTCTGGGTATTATGGCTTGATACAATTTGGCACTCTAGCTTGTAAAGACCTAAATACAACAACTGATAAAATAAGGGCTATGTCTGCCATTGAACAACTTGATTGGGTAAAAAAATACTTCAAACTCCGTAATAGACATGAATTAATCAAAAACCTTGTTCATATGTATCTATGCATTAACTATCCAACCAACTTAATCCAAAAAAAGACAGGACCACATGATATTTTATATGATTATACTCAACCGGCATATATAAGCAATCCTTCTTTCTTTAAAGAAAACGGAGAAAAAGATAGATTTAAGATAATAAATGACAAAAAGAAATATTTGGGTTTTAAAGATGGTAAAACTTATGTATGGGAAGTCGCAGAAGAATTAAATATATATTATAAGCGCGGAGAAAAACCCGAAAATAGAAAATTCACACCTACTTGCTCTCAAGTCGTACAGCTACCTACTCAACCAGCTGATAGTTTAAAACTTAACCCCTTAGCGTGTGGAGGTGATAAGCATTATAAGAGAACACTAGATAATATAAATAGTCTACACCCAATTATGCGCCCCTATGTTATTAAATTAATTAACGAAGGTTATCAGAAAACAGGTCTTAACTGGATGATAACAGATGCATACCGTAGCCCTAAAAAACAAGGTGAAATACCTGGTGCAAATACTAATGCGGGTCCTATGCAAAGCTATCATCAATATGGATTAGCAATAGATATAGTATCAGTTACCAATGGTGAAATAACTTATACTCGTGATGGTGGCAAATCTAGAGCTATGAATAATCTCTCCATAACACATAGTAAAAAACTGGGTCCTATTGGCGTAAGTTTGGGTTTAGAATGGGGTGGAAACTGGACAAAGACTAAAGACTATCCTCACTTTGAATTAAAACCTAATGGTAAAACCTGGAAAGACCTAAGACCCATACTAATAAACATAGGTATTGAAAATTATAAAAACCTTACATTTGACTGAAGAGACATATTATGAATAAAGTAACAAAATTAATAGCTATACCTATCTTTGCTCTGTTAGGCTCTGCTTGTATAAACACCAGCACAAATACTGAAAAGTTAACCAATGAAGTTATCAATCAATTTGTCTCTGGTATTGAAGTTAACCCAGGATCTAGACCTATACAAACGCTGAATGATAGCTTTGAAGCAACTCCTAACGATGGACCCATTATTAATCAAACAGTTGAGGTATTTAAGCTGGATAACGGGAAATGTCTCTCGTTAGTTACACTCTATAACGAGTCTGGTTTTGGAGGATATGAAGACTTATTTATTTTCAGAGATAATCAAGTATTAGTAAGTTTACAAAGAAACCTATTCTTTTCAAAAGAAAATGGACCAGTAACTAAGAAAAGTATAAGCTATGATAATAACATTGACGACTCACAAAGAACCAAATCTATTTTAAAAGACGACTTTAATAGATATAAACAAGAGTTTAATTTAACAGTAGTCTCTACTTGTAAGTAATAAATTTACTAACAATAGTTATAATCGAGTCAATTCAAAAGCGATATAGTACTGCTGGGATATATTTTTCACAGCCTCTGTCAGCGTAGACACAGCACGCCAGTAAAATTCATACTAGTAGTGCGACGGTATTGACTTCTCAATTTTATTTCGAACTGATTATATCACGTACTTATAAAAGAATATATTTATGATTATTCGAATTATTATTTTACTAAACTTATTAACACTAACATCATGTTCCTATGATAAAGAAAGTACTTTTCTGATAAGGTTAGATAGCTTCAGTTCTGTCAATCGAGAATATGAAGATACGTATTATAAACAGGTTTCTGATATTTATTACAATAGTGAATATAAATTAGTTGAGCTCAGTCTAAATAATATATATATGACATTGAAGCTCATTGATTTTGATTCATATGTTAGTCTTAAGATTAATGATACTTATAAAGATAAGTATATAGAGGTAGATTTTAATCATGCTTATGGTGAAAACCTAGAAAGCGCAATGAAGAAGACAGGTATTTTCAGAAAAAATGATTCAGATGAAGGTCTATTAATCATTCCTTCAGTCTCTGGGTCATCCCCTACTTATACAGCCATACTTTTTAATAATTCTGGAATCTACCACTCATACTCTTTTGAGCTACAACAGCATAACTGTAATAATTTTGACACCCTATTGATAGAAAATAATTTAATAAAAAATTTATATATCACTCAACGCAACAAAGAATGTGAGGTAAAGATAATTACTGAAAACCCAATGGTTTCGAATATTTATTCTCCAGACTCTTACGAAGATGAAGACATGTATTATGCTTATAAATACTATAAAAACAACGAAAATTATAAAAAATCAAGATATTATAAAGAAATAGAAAATGGAATTTCAAGTATTCCTAGCTTTTACGGAAAAAAACACTTTAGCTTTGGTAGCAATTTTTTAACAGGCACTATTATAATAACTAAAAATAACCAAGTTACTATTGAAACATGCGGTGCCAATGCACCTGAAGACTGTAGTCTTGTATATCAAGGAGAGTATAAGAGAGAGATGGAAGATCCATTTACTGGTAACTATAGTGTGAGTGGGAACAGAGTTGTTTTCAAAAGCATCCACAATATATTTGAAATTTCAAACTTGAAATAGATTCTTAGATTAACACACCAAGTGCAACGCTAAATTATATTATAGAACACCTGATTGGGCGTTTTAAACCCTAAGCGTTTTCTTGGTCTGTTGTTTAGTTTATTCTCAATGTCCTGTATCTCATTATCAGAGACTTGTCTAAAGTCACAACCCTTAGGCAAGAACTCTCTGATTAAGCCGTTGGTATTCTCGTTGGTTCCTCGCTGCCATGACGCATAAGCATCGGCAAAGAAGAAAGCGCTAAAGAGCTTTTGTTTCACCTTCTTATGCTGAGCAAACTCTTTACCATTGTCAGAGGTAATGGTCTT
>NZ_RRYX01000172.1:0-3311 GCF_014861375.1 Psychrobacter sp. FME5
GTTTATTTGGTTCGATGATAAAAGAAGTCGGGTGAAGCAAAACTTTTTTTTGACGAATTAGGCTTAAATTATTGATGTGCATCATAGTGAGCAGTCGAAAGTAAATGAGGCATTTTAAAGAAAAGTAGCTGGTTAATGCAAATGATTTTCATTTTATTTATGGAATTGAAGCAGTTATTGAGCGCGCCAATAGACTTTTATGACCATATCTTGACGAGATAAACCAAGAGTTACCTTTAATTGTTGTCTTAATGATTTGATGTCCGCTGCTTCAAGCGCACCCCAAACCTTGCCAATCTTAAGAGGTAGTGTTGTTAACCTTGCATGTAATAAGCTTATGATTTGTTCAGAAAGATCGGTTGTTGGCGTTTTAATGATATGAAGTAGATTGTCTTGTAGAAAACGCTCATCATGACCTAAGTGCTGACAGAGATTGAGAGTGTGTAAATAACTGATATCTTCTGGATCTTCGGTGATAGCAATGACAAGGGGCGGCAACGGATTTTGCCAGTTTTCTAATAGATTGGCGACGGTAGGTAGAGAGGTTTCATCGCAAATCAATAAGCATTGTCCCTCACTGAGGTGTTCTATTTTTTCTGGATAATCGCGCACCGTTTTTATTGGCATGCCGCAGACGAGAGAGCGTGCCCAATTGCCACCTGGCGTGTTGCCATGGATATAAACATCTATCCAAGCTTGAACAGACAAGCGGATTGGATCTCGCCATGCTTTTCGCAGGGTGTAGTAGCGTTGTAAAGGTTTATCGTTATTTTCTGACTCACCATTTATGGTAGATAAAACTTCAGCATTTAACTCAAATAAATACGCGTAGCCTGGATGATTGAGTGGGATATTATCGGGTGCTGTGACCACCAGTCGATACATATTAGGACTGACATAATAACCATCAGTCACGCGAAAGTGCTGTTCTTGAAGCTTGATCGTACGCTTACCAAGCTTAGTAGCGGATGCCTGTAATAACGCTATATATTGCTCATGTAGTGTTTCAGCGTTACTAATAGGCACAAAAAAGTTGATAAAGTATTGATGATTAACACTAGAAAGGTTTTCAGCGAGGCTGTTATCTGTAGAACTGCTATCTTTTAACGCATTAGAGTTATTTTGATACCGATTCATCGTTATAACATCTAACAAAAGGCCGTCAGGATACAGCTCTTTTATCGATACTATATCATACTCGCCGACTGAGGCAGAGGTAAAGGCATTGATAAACATCGCAAGTTCATCTTGATGCTCTTCATTAAGATGGTGAATAAACATGGCTTTATCAGCAATGGCTAATGGGGTTTTATTGGTATCATAACGAGTAAGCGTTTCAGCCATAAAGGGTCATCCAAGCCAAAAAATCACATAACGGTTAGTTCATATAATCGTCAAGTAAATGGCATCTGAAAATATAAGGTAGCGGAGAATAGAGATAAAAATAGTAGAAGTTTAATCAATACGTATTGCGAGCCAAGCAAGGTGATAGAATTAGTAATCGATAATGTGAATTAAAAACACCTAAGCGTTATTGATAACCATTAACATCTAGATTATTATTACGTTAATAAGGCTAACTGTCAATGCATTTATAAATAGGAAGTTGTGATTTTAAATGATTATCAAGCTTCAGTTTAGAATATACTGTAATGTCACTACACCCTAATCGTCGAACCTTGATATAAAGCGATACACCTAAATAATCTTAAAAACACATACTTCGCAAAATATACCATTCAGAAGTTAACAATGATTTGATACTTAAGACATTGTCGCATTATGCTATTGATAAATAAAAGTAGTCTAGAATAATGTTTATCTACTACAGTCTCTATTCTTTTTGTTGCTTTTGCTGACGATGATTTTAAAAAATCTGAACCGCACTGGGATTGTCGGTGACTCAAAACTCTGAGAGAGTATGAAAATAGTCGCTTCATTGAATCTTATAATTTGTTATGACAAATGACTCTGGATAGAATAAGGCGGTTTTAAATGCTCCCTCTGAGGTATACCTATGGTGAACCAATCAGGTGCTTTCACTGATTCGGTTCCCTAGCGTGGACTGGAATCTTCGGTTGTAGGCTAATGAAATCAACGTTTTTGCTCCCGAAAATATTCTCAGTGTACTTCGTTGTATACATGCAGTGAATTTTTGAATAGTAGATCAAGTTATTTTTATTTACCATAAGCGCTGTTATAGAAATAAGAACAGCTAACGTCATATTGGCTGGCGCTTTCTTCCTAATTTCATTTTCATATTTGCTAGCACCAACCCCGACAATATCAATATCATTGCCAGCATCTTCCACCATGTCACAATCTCTCCTGTGAGTAGCACTGAGGTTATCATACCGAATACTGGCACCAATAGAGCGAATGGCATAACCTTAGAGGCAGTATTGTGACTGAGCAGATGCGCCCACAATCCAAAGCCTATCAGAGTTGAGATATACACGATAAACCCAAGTGATAGCCAAGACTTGAGCGATGCTTCGGTAAACGTCGCCAGTTGCCATGCCTCGGTCTCAAATATGAGAGAAGATAGAGTTAAAATCACGCAAGCGACCAGACCACCCCAAACCACCAGAGCGAGAGCAGATAACGCGGATGCCTTATTCTTACCAGTATTAGACGAAATAATAGACACGTCTGATCCTTGCTGCGTCGCTTGTGTTGACGCCTGCTTTGAGGCAATGTTACCAAAGCTCCAGCCTATGGCCGCAACCAAGATACAGACAAACCCAGCCAAAGGCATATCACCACCAAGGTTTAACGCGATGACGCTAAGCCCTAGCACACTGACCAGCATACCGATGATTTGCATGCGATTCACTGCCTCACCCAATATAAAATACGCCAGCAATACAGTGATAAAAATCTGAGTTTGTAGCAATAGTGCCGTCAACCCTGCTGATGCCCCTAAATGCATGGCAGTAAATACAAAAGCATACTGCATGACAAACGTACCGATAGCATAAATAAATAATGTACGGTTAAATTTGGGCGGCTTCAGAAAAAAAACCAGTGGCACAGCGGTAAAGAAAAAACGCAGGGTGGTGAGCATTAGCGGCGGAAAGCTTTCAAGTCCCCATGCAATAAAGGTAAAGTTCACACCCCAAATAAAGGCAACCAGTACAGCCAATGCGGTGTATATAGGAGTCATATCGTTGGCCTAGGAAATTATGGCAGGTTATCAGATTTACTTAGCTAAAAACCTGATATTTAAAAATTTTATGACAGCTTAGATTAACACACCAAGTGCAACGCTAAATTATATTATAGAACACCTGATTGGGCGTTTTAAACCC
>NZ_RRYX01000173.1:0-3237 GCF_014861375.1 Psychrobacter sp. FME5
TCTTTGTCTACTAATTCGGGGTTAGTGATATCTACTACCATATACTTAATTCCTTTTGTTTGCTTAAATCAAAACTACTATAACACCATTATTCTATCATTAAATTAATCAACACATTATTAAAACACAGCCTTGATTTATAAAATAGACTGGGCGTCTTTCATAATTTTACTTAGCAAAGCCCCAGATTGCTTATCTTGCTGCAAACGATCTTCTTCGCTTATTTGGTTGGTATGAATTTTTTCGTATAAATTCAAGCAGCATAGGACAAGGATGCTTTCTTGGCTGAGGCTGGGCGCGTCTTTTCTTAGGGCTAAAGCCTTGTCATTGATATAAGAAACCGCTGAAAGCAGCTCTTCTTGCTCATGCACTGGGCAATAGATCGGGTAGGTGATGCCAGCAATCGCGATATCGACCTTTTTAATTTGTGGTTCAGTGGTTTTATCATCAGGTTTCGCAGCGGTGATTGGTGTGTACGAACCATTTGATGCTGCCTGTTGCGGCTTAGGTCCAGTATTTTTTGCTTGGCTGTTTTCTATTTGAGTGCTGTTTTGTGGCTGTTTTTCTACAGATTTTTTATGGTCATCGGTCATGATAAATCCTACAATATATGTTATTAAAGAGAATAATATAAAATATCACTGCTATAAATTTGCTGGCTTCATAAGTAAAAAAATAAGCATTAAACGTTATCAGTGGCAATGATTGATTAACTTTCTGCCTGATCAATACGCGTCAAGCGCTGCAATACCACTTGGGTACGCTCAGCGGCCAATTCGTTTTTCTTTTTCAAATCACTATTTTGCTGTTTAATATCGCTATACTGCTGCTTTAATTCATTGTTATGCTGCTGCAGCTCGCTGTTTTGCTGTTGTAATTGCTCAATCTGTTTGTTTAATTTGTCTTGCTCTTCACCGATCATATGATGCGCTTCAGCAAGACTTTGATAACGTTTATCAAGATCATTTAATTGTTTTTTCGCACCATCGCGCTCTGTATGGCTGCTATCGAGCTTAGTCTTAAGAGCCGCAAGTTCTTTTGGATCGGTCTCAGGTTGTTTTTTGAGGCTGCTAAGTTCAGCACTGACAAGCTGATATTGCTTTTTGATGTCGAGTACCATTTTTTCTAATATTCTAAGTTGGTCATACATAGTCAGTTTTTATCCTTAACAAGTAAGCGTGAATGAATTTTGTTCTCTGCGTTTAATAATGCCATAGGTGACCGCATAATATCTATATCAACAAAGTAATTGTATGACGCTTTATGACACTTTGTTTCTATTAACTATTAACTATTACTAATCAATGACTAGGACATCTATTATGAATGACAATATCTCGGGCTGGAATACATGGCTGACGGCGTTTGATGACTGGACTGACGTATCTATTAGTGAGGTACACGGCTTGATGACAGGGCTGATAACTGCCTGTAATGCACCCGATGAGCAAGTGTGGGCAAAGGTGTTTGAGGAGCTAAGTTTTGCGCCATTGCCTGATCAGGCGTTGACCTTACTGACTGAAGAAGCAGAAGATACGGTATTCCAGCTAAAAGACAAAGATGATGCTTATTCTTATACGCCATTAGTGCCAGATGATGAACATGACTTGTACGAGCGCGTGATGGCATTGAAACAGTGGGCAAATGGTTTTATGACCGGTTTTGGTATTACCGATTGCGGTCTAAGTAGCGAAGAAAACGAGATGCTGTCAGATTTGGCAAAGATTGGTGGCATTCGGCTAGAAGACGATGAAGATTTTGAAGGCGGCGAAGAGTCTTATTTGTATATCTATGAGTTTGCGCGCATGGTGCCAGTGAGCTTTGCTACCCGTAAGCGTAAACCAGTTAAAGATATTGCACTGATTGCTGGCTTGTCTATCGATGCCAAAACTACCAAAGAATTACAAGCAGAAGGTAAATTACCCAAACCAATGCCGCCAGTCGTTGATGCGATGAATCAAAATAACCCATCGTAAATGATATAGTTGGGTTTATATAAAAATATGCAGCGGGACTGGGATGGATTTTTCGTAGCTTCTGTCGGCGTAAGCACAGCAAGCGAGAAAAATCTATCCTAGGGCATGTCCTCAATCTGAACAAAATCAACTAAATGGGCTAAAAAATGGCTAAATCTTGCCAAACTGCGTTAAATAGCTGGCTAATATCTTGATATTATCTGTGCTACTTTCCTTGTTTGACAGCAATTAAAGAATAATAAAAGGGAGACTATGATGACAACTGATAATGATATGATTCATTTGCGTCGCTGTGTGGAGCTGGCAGCTGAAGCTTTAGAAGCGGGCGATGAACCGTTTGGCAGTGTGCTGGTTGATGCCGATGGACAAGTGCTACGAGAAGATCGTAACCGTGCCAATTCGGTCGATGCCACTTATCATCCAGAAATCGCCGTCGCCAAATGGGCCGCAGAAAATATGACAGCGGATGCGCGCACTAAAGCCGTGGTTTATACCTCAGGCGAGCATTGTGCTATGTGCTCAGCAGCTCATGCATGGGCAGGGCTTGGTCGTATTGTTTATGTCAGCTCATCAAAACAGTTGGGTGAGTGGATGGATGAGATGGGGGTGAAGTCTTCATCGCCTATCAATTCATTAAGTATCCAAGAAGTCGCCCCTGATGTAGCCGTCGAAGGTCCGATTGCAGGCTTAGATGAAGAAGTCAAAGCGCTACAACAGCGTTCATTCCAAAAAGGCTGAGGTCTTTTTATCTCATATCGTGATAAGGATATCTTATGACTGTGATAAATCATAATAAAGGTGAAAAACAAGCAACGCCTACAGCCAATTACCCCAATGATAGTATTGACTGGCTGACGCGGTTGATGGCGTTTGATACGGTTAGTCGCCATTCAAATTTGGCGTTAATCGACGATGTGAAAGGATATTGCGAGAAGTTAGGGTTGAGCGTAGATTTAACCTTCAATGAGGTTAAAAATAAAGCCAATCTATTTGTGACGGTGCCAGCTGGAGAAAAAGCTGATATTGTGAATAATGGTCTGGTGTTATCTGGACATACTGATGTGGTGCCAGTTGATGGTCAAGAGTGGACGTCTGAGCCATTTACTGCAACGATTCGTGGTGACAAGCTATATGGACGCGGCTCTTGCGATATGAAAGGCTTTATCGCTTGTGCGTTAACGCTGTTACCGCAAGCCGTAGAGTTATCTAGGGGCTGTATAGAATTGGGAGATAGTTGAAAAAAATAAGCAACGCCTTACAC
>NZ_RRYX01000174.1:0-3234 GCF_014861375.1 Psychrobacter sp. FME5
AATTGTTTTATGATATTCATCCAAATTATAACTCTTTTGTAGTGCAGTGACTATAAGCGATTAAAAACCATTTAACTTACTTCGGTTTAAGCGCTGCGCTAATATCCGCCAATAACGGTGGAATATCATGTTTATCTGCCATGACTTCTAGCATCACCAGTTTATCAATCGTGGCGGCGGCTTTTTTCAATGCCGCTTTTAACTCGCCTGCCGTCTCTACTTTCAGTAGCAAGCTATTATCTTCATTGGCACCAAAGGCTTGCGGCATCAATTGCCAGTCACATTTAGGAATGTCATTATAACGCTGATTTTCACCATGAATCGCCCGCTCAACAGTATAACCATCATTATTAATCAACACAATAACAGGATTGGTGCGCTCTTGAATCATCACGGCTAACTCTTGAACCGTCAATAACGCCGAGCCATCACCAATCAGCAAGATACTACGCTTATGCGGTGACGCAATGGCTGCCCCCAAACTTGCTGGCAAGGTATAACCAATCGAGCCCCACATCGGTTGTCCATAAGAAGTCACCCCTTCTGGTAGACGCACATCGCTGATACCAAAGTATGCCGTACCTTGATCAGAGAACACCAGATTTTTATCATCTAGAGCATCGGCGATGATATGCCATAAATCATCTTGACGAATAGACTCGTCATCTTTGCCATTTTGCTCATGTGGCTTCATCTCTTTACAGAATTGCTTAGGGAGGATCTCAATCCCTGAGGTCATCACTTCATGCAATACTTGTAAAGCATCTTTTAGCGCAATAGGGGCAAAGTTTTTGCCCGCAATACTCGCGCGCTCATAATGCAGATCAACCACCACATCTTCATTAATATCCTGACTAAAGCCTGCGGTGGTGGTATCGGTATATTGCACACCAATTTTAATCAAACATTCGCAGTTTTCGACTGCATCTTTGACCACAGGGCGCGATGCCACGCCAGCGTAAGTACCTGCCCAACGTTTGCTATTTTCATCGAGCAAAGTTTTGCCCCATGATAATGTGGTGTAAGGAATATCGGTATCAGCAATTAAGGACTTGAGCTGATTTTGTAGCCCTAAGCGATGCACCATTAAGTCTGCCATTAGCGTTGTGGTTTTATTTGGCAAAAATTCTATGAGCGCTTGTTTAAAGTCCGCCAGTGCCGCTTGGCTGGTAATATCTTCTTGACTGTCGTCAAGCTTGGTTGTTGGTGGATAAATCGGCATTTTTGCCACATCTGGCGATAGCATCAGATAACCGGGGCGATGCTTTTTAAGAACCAAACGAATAACACGATCAATCTCTGAGGCGGCATTTTCTGGCGTAATCTGCGCTCGTGCTACAGTGACAGGCTCGACCATCTTGATAAAATGATTAAACACGCCGTCACCCAAAGTATGGTGAATACGGCGCTTTGAATCTTGCAATGCCGTACTTGGTGCCCCGACCACATGCAATACTGGCGCATATTCAGCAAAAGAGCCAGCAGTGGCATTAATCGCCGACAGCTCACCGACACCAAAGGTCGTCACCATAGCCGCAAACCCACGCTCGCGTGCATAACCATCGGCCGCGTAACCGGCATTTAGCTCATTGGTATTGCCTACCCAGCGTAGTTTATCAGAGGCGATAATATTGTCTAAAAATGTGAGGTTAAAATCACCGGGCACGCCAAATATCTCTGTCGCACCAGCTTCAGCGATACGATCAAATAAATAATCAGCGATTGTATATTGTTGACTCATTTCTTATCCTTAATGCTTACGATTATAAGTATTGATAGTTATCAATAAAAGTGAAGTTACTTATAAAATGCACCCCAGCTTATTTCTTCCGTACAAAGCTTTTGGAATACATATTATAATAAACTGTTATAACATAAAATTAGGGCTGGATGACATGCCTGTTTTGCTAACTTTTACTACTAAAAAGTTAGCACGCCACATGGTTGATAAAATTGTGGTTCGATTTATAGCAAAAAGCCAATATCTACTAAACGCAGATATTGGCTTTTTATCAATGATACTCGTATATTAAATACGCTTTATTTACCTCAAGATACTAATCAAAAGTATAGCTGATACCCACGTTACCGCCATTTTGGCTACCACTACCACCAAATGCGCTACTGATAGAGAACTGACCATTAGTTGTGGTATAGCCGACACCTACTGCATAGCCACTTTCACCTTCCCATGTACCCCCACCCAGACCAACACTGACTTTACCAGGGGTATTTGAGTATCGTAAAGCGCCAAAGGCAAGTGCCCCTGCGATTGCTGAATGGGTGTCATCTTCGAGTTCATTAACTCTTAGATCAGTATAGCCCATGGCCTTGGCCTGCGTATTACGCACTTGGGAGACGTTCGCCACATCAGTAGGTGCGACACCAGCAGCTACATTGGTTATACGGCGTTGGTTTTGGGTGCTGCCAACAGATACAGTATTATCGGCGCTGGTTTGTGATCCTGCGCCTAGTGCAACGGCGTTTTTATGTGTGGCAACACTGTTTGAACCGATGGCGACGGCATTTTTTGCCTGTACACTGACCGAATCACCAATGGCAATTGATTTTGATGCATCAGTTGTACCAGTGAATGTCGGGGTATTATTGCTATCTACAGTAGCACCTGTCGCGCCCACTGTGGCGTTGTTGCCCACTACAAAGACATCGCTTGAGGTATTACCGATGACATTGTCGTTACCAAAGGCATAGCTGTCGTTGCCACCAACGATGTTTGGATCGCCAACAGCGCCAGATCTATCACCTGAAACATTATTGCCGACACCGATGCTAAGCGATTGTTCACCTGTCACTTTAGAGTTCGTCCCCATTGCGATACTATTAATGCCGCTAGTTTGGGTATTAACCCCTATGGCTATTGCGCCTTCGGCTGTCGCGCCTTCGTTGTTAAAATTAGCTTTGTTTTGATTGCCATCAGTATTGACACTAACAAAGTGAGCAACACCTTCTTCGATTTGGTGTTCTAGCTCAGCTCGTGCCTCCTCACTAATACCAGATTCACCGTCTATACCGTCTGCACCATCTTGACCTTGCTCACCCTGAATACCTTGAGCACCAGTTAAGCCCGTTTCGCCTTGAATGCCCTGTTCACCTTGCAAGCCTTGAACACCATCCATACCATCCGTACCGGCAGAACCTTGAGCACCGTCAACACCGTTTGTAGTGGCATAATAAAATTGGACAGCTTCTAAGAGGTTATAATAACCCAAAGAA
>NZ_RRYX01000175.1:0-3168 GCF_014861375.1 Psychrobacter sp. FME5
ACGTAAGTCCAGAACTCATCAACCTCTAAGCGTTCATAGTAGCGCTTCTTAGGCGCGATCTTATAAACAGATGAGCCTATGGTGCCCAATACTTTACCGATACTGACTGAGGCTATAATAGCTATGTCTCTAACACCGCAACCTCTCACCGTCATTAGCCGTATGATGTCTTCTATTTTAGAGTGACAGCCCTTATAAGTTAAGGCATGGTCACCAATGAATTGACGTTTGCAGTCCTTGCATTGGTAGTTCTGCTTGCCATAGCTTTTTATGCCGTTTTTCTTTAAACTGGGACTGTGACAGTCGGGGCAGCTGATATCTATTTGTGTCTTCATAACCTCAAATATATCATCTTGCTTTGGCTGTCACCCTCCTTTATTTCTTCAGCATACTTTCTGACACACCACCAATACTCAAATGTCCAATATTCAAGTTAATGCCACGGATGAATCTTCTGGCTCGCCAAAAGCGGATAGTCCGCGAGCACTTATCACCGCGCTCGGGGTCGGCCAATTATGCGCATGGGGGTCGCTGTATTACAGCTTCCCTTTGATTGCCGAAGCGATGATGGTGGAGCTGGGTTGGTCGAAAACAGATGTCTATGGCGCTGCCACGCTTGGGTTGGTGCTGGCAGGATTTTTAGCTTATCCCGTAGGTGTTGCTGTCGATAAAGGCTACGGCAGGGTGCTTATGGGTGGTGCGTCGCTCATGGCGGGGATACTGCTGGCACTTTGGTCACAAATCGATAGTTTATTGGGGTTTTATCTTCTGATTGCTAGCATCGGCGCCTTACAGGCAGCATTGCTGTACGAACCTGCGTTTGCCGTGATTGCTCGCAGGACTGGAGTGGGCAAAGCCCGAACAGGCATTATCGCGATAACGCTGTGGGGCGGATTTGCCAGCACTATATTTATCCCCCTAGTGCAATTCTTATTGGACCATGTGGGATGGCGCGATGCCTTGCTGGTATTAGCACTTATCAATGGGGTAGTTTGTACGATTGCGTATTTTGGTTTTATCCGACCCGAAAAAGATGCTATCCATTTTGACTACCCAGATCTAAAAAACGTGCTGACAACGGATAAACAAGAAGTTAAGGCTGCATTTCACAAGCCAGTTTTCTGGTTGTTAATGCTTTCGCTAACGGCTTATGCCGGTGCGTTCACCGCCTTTACCTTTCACATGTATCCGCTATTGCTTGAGAATGGATTGTCTACCAGTAATGTGGTTTGGGCCATCGCCACCATCGGCCCTGCCCAGGTGGCGGGTCGAATCCTAATCAGCATCTTTGGCTCAGGGGTGTCCATGCGACGCATAGGCAGCATTGTGGTCGCCGCATTTCCCTTGGTGTTTATTGTTCTGGCGTTATGGCCTACAAGCATGTGGGTCGTTACCACGATGTGTATTGTCTATGGCGCGAGTAATGGTATCTTTACCATCGTGCGAGGACTGGTGGTACCTGAAATGCTGAGCCGCCGCGCTTATGGTGCGATTAATAGCTTATTAAACTTTCCCAGCACACTTGCCAGAGCCTTTGCACCTGTAGCCATTGCTTTGCTTTGGTCAAGTACGATGTCCTATGGCGTGGCAGTTTGGGCTATCATTGCTTGCGCTATAATATTAGCCCTCAGCTTTTGGTTTGCCGCTTGGGTTAATCAGCCGATGTCCACACGCTAGCTAATATTGGGCGCGTTATCAAATGAGCAAGGAATAAGAAGTATCTGGGAGACACTTCCTCCGAGTGCAAGACGGAAGGCTATGCCTGTAGTGATTGCCACGTCTGGACATTGAGCCTTTCAATCTATACTGCTTGATGATCTTATGACACGCGTGGCTACAGTACTGAGCGATAAGGCTTTTTTTATCAAAACCTCAAAGGTTTATCCCGTTCTAAATTAGTTGGCCACTACACATCAATCTATGATCGCGAATACCACTAATATCACTACCGCTTAGAACCTCGACCTTTTGATGGGCGCTTACCATTTGCAGCAGGTTTGCCTTTACCCCTAGGTTTGTTGCCATCACCAAAAGGACGCCTATTTTTACCTTTAGAGTCCGCTGGTTTTCTAGCACCGTCCTTGGCGTGTTTAGTACCCCCCTTTCCAGTGCCCTTTGGTTTTGAAGACGCTTTTGGCTTTGACGAGGTATTAGTACGAGGTTTTTTTCGTGGTGTATTACGAGATTTCTTGGGCGGAGTACTGTCTTCCGAAGAAGAGTCTTCTATAGATTTAAGTAAAACAGACATCTCTTTTGGGGTTAAGTCTCGCCAGTCTCCAACCGGGATACCCTTAAGATTCACATTCATAATCCGTGTACGCTCAAGCTTTACGACTTCATAGCCAAAATGCTCACACATGCGACGGATTTGGCGGTTCAAACCTTGCACTAGGGTGATTTTAAACACGGTGGGCGCCACCTTGGTAACAGGACATTTTTTCGTCATCCTCCCCAAAATAGGCACGCCACCCGCTAAACCTTCAATAAAACTATCCGTTATCGGCTTATTCACTGTTACCAGATAATCTTTCTCATGATTATTACCAGCACGTAGCACTTTGTTGACCAAATCGCCATTGCTGGTTAAAAAGATTAAACCTTGGGAATCTTTATCCAAGCGGCCTATCGGGAAAATACGGTCGCTATGCCTGACAAAATCAACAATGTTGTTTTTCTCAGAGCTTTCCGTAGTGCTTACAATACCGACTGGCTTATTCAATACAATAAAAACAAAGTCATCAGCTTCTTGCGGCTCAATGAGCTGGCCGTTAACTTTTACCGTATCTCCAGCAACCACTTGATCACCGATCACAGCACGCTTGCCATTGATGTACACATTGCCTTGTTCAATAAAGCGGTCAGCGTCTCTTCGAGAGCAAATACCACTTTCTCTGATGTATTTATTTAAACGAGTCGAGGAAGCGTTGAACATAAAGCACCGTTTTTACCTAATAAAAAGCCTAAATTGAATGACTCACTTTAAGCGAAATGATTCATATTATATAGGAAATCCATTGCTGATTTCAGCAGAGATGGACAAAACCTAGAAATGCATCCAGAATCGTATAAAAAGTTATTAGGGGCTGTATAGAATTCAAATCAGCGGCAGCCAGATAAAGACACAAGCGAGAATTACGGCAGCCTCATAGCTGGCTTTAAGCTTATCAT
>NZ_RRYX01000176.1:0-3152 GCF_014861375.1 Psychrobacter sp. FME5
TGCTTCGGCTGTCACCCTTCTTTTATTACTCCAGCATACTTTTTGATACACCACCAAATATTTAAAACGACAAGCCACAGTAACAAGCCGCGCGTATTTATCGCAATATCAGTTTGGTTAATGAAGGTTGTTAGCTGGCTAGCTTTTATTAATTAATGAGAGGAGTCATCAGCTAATTCAGCCTTATCCTCAACATCAACCCCTTTAATAATTTGAAATTTATCGTTTACCATCTCAGTCAGTAACGGCTCGCCTTTAGCATTGACGCGGAACAAGCCATATTGTGCCGCTTCAAATGACTTGGCATGACCTTCTTGAAAGAAAAAAGCATTGGTCGCCACTTGCACGCTACCGTTACGGATGCGGTAATGAATAGCCAACTCATTGACAGCTAAACTATTAAGGTCATCTCGGCTATTGGTTTTGGCTAAACGCACAAATTGTCCAACATTGTTGCTATCGGTTTTGACGATTACATAGCCGTCACTTGGTTTATAGATTCGAAAATCTGGCTGCAAGCTTTCTAAACTCTCTAAGTTTCTTTCACGCGTTTCGGGTCGCAACGCTGCAAAAACATCAGGCTCTAGCGCATAACTGAGGGTCATATAATCGCCTTGCATAAAGCCGCGCGGATCAACAGGGGCAAGCGCTAATAATACCGTATCGCCAGTGGCAAGATGGGTTTCGTATTTGTTGATATTCATCATCATCAAGCCCAATACCAGCGCCAATCCAAGAAGGGCAATAACAATCATGACTGCCGGTTTTTGTAGCCAATGCATGGTCGGCGATGTTTCTTTAATTAAACGCTTGGTCAGAATTTTATCTTTCATGATAGGCGCTCCTGATGATCGTTGGCGCTCGATTTTATATTTGCAAGATAGCCTTTAATAAGCGTCCAACGCATAAGTAATAGCGCGATACTGATGACCAGCATGGAGACGGATTTGACCAATAAAGACGTATCGAGCTGGTAGTAGTACCAAAAGATATAGCTGACCAACGCCACAATACCAAACCCTAGCAATAGGCGCTGACTATTGGCGACAGCAATGATGATAATTAAACTGGTTGCCAATAAGCCTGAGACGTAAATCGACATAACGCCAAGTATGGCAATAGTGCAACCAACGATAATTCCTGCTGCTGATAGGAAACTGACTTGATAGCGTTTGAGAATTAAAGCAGCACCATAGAGGCTAGCAATAATGAGCAGCCCTTGGGCTAAATAATAGTTGTAGCTGAAAGCCGTACTATAACTGTCAAAGCTATTTCCATATTCAGCCGCGATAAAGTACACAGAAACGCACAACAGCATCAGTGTACTGGCATAGCCAATTGCTTTGATAGGGTCAAAAATGGTCGCTTGCCAGTCGATAGAAACGGACTGTAATAGGCGATAACGTTGTAAATTACTGATAACAACAGTCAGTGCCAACAATCCCAAACTGATCTCAGGCAGATGATAGTAGTTAAGTAAATAAACCACGCAGCCCAAAGCAACCAAGCTACTTAGTATGCGGTAAATAAAGTTCGGCACGATGAAGGTCATACTGCTTTGAAACAATAAAAATAACCATATAGCAAAGGGGTGCTCAATATCACCGCTAATTAATGCGTACGCCACATAGACTTGTCCAGCTACGCTAATCGTAAAGGCTAAGCTGTTTAAAAATATACTACGGCGAAGGTGTTTATTTTTAAATAAGATAAAGCCAGCAATATTTAATACCATGCCCATGACAAAGTTCGCTATCGCACTATCGAGTACGCCAGTATTTTCTAGCAATAAGGTTAAAAAACCGATAAAAAATAGACTGGCGAGAATGCCGCTAAAACCAAAGAATACTTGTATAAACCAAGGGTTATGGTCTTGAGGGTTATTATTAACGGTTTGGTCGGTCTGAGCATCGTTATCAATAGCATTTGCATCAACAAGTCCAAGCTGTTGTAGCTGTAAAAGAGTAGTGTCTGGGTGTTTATGGTCTATGTCACCTCTGGCTACCGTACTTGGCACACTGTTTTCGTGATTTAAACGAGCAACCTTACGTAGCCACATCACCGCTGCTGAACTCATTGCAATCAGCAACAGCGCTAAAGTTAGAAGCCCACCCGCATCGAAGTCATCTAATAGCCATTCTCCTATCCAAAACATCACCACGGTAATGATAGAAAATGACAGATAAGTGAGCATCAGCAAATCGATTCGACGTTGATAAAATTGCCAAAGCATAAAGCCGCACCAGCCAAGCCAAGATATAACAGAGATAAGCGTAGCTAAGCGATTGCCACCCTCGAAGACAGGGAAAACCGCTAGATAGGTAATAAAGCAAGTACTGAGTAGACCGACGATATAAGTGCTCCAGTGTAAGCTGGATTTGGTCTGCCTTTTTGTTTTAGGAGGAATAATAGAAGTGAGGTTGGTATGGGTAGTAGCTGCTTGAAGTGTTTGCTTTTCAGTACTGATAAGCCAAGTATTGAAGGCGATAAAATTAATCAGTGCTAGAAGCCATACTTGAGCAACGTTTTGATAAATATGATTAATAAATGACAAATCTATCAAATCAAGATATAGCATCAAACCAGCATTTATCAGCCCAAGCCACAACAGCCACAGTGCAGGAAAACGCGCAATAAGGACCCACGGCAAAATCAATACGGCCCAGCCAAAAAACAGCTGCCAGGTATCAGCGCCCGTCTGATACACCTGCCCAAACAATGCCAACAAGCTACCGGTAATCACGCTGGCAATGAGCAGTAAAAGCTGCCGGATTAGCTGAAATTTCTGTCTAAAAGAGAGCACAACGTAAAGGGCAATCGTGATAACTAATGCCCCTTCTACCAAAGCAAATTTACCCATCTTGCCCATATTTACCCAGTTGTAGGCGATAAAGAAAACTAAGGACAAGACCAGTGCTATCGGGCCAATAATGAGCAAGGCTTTATCAAAAAACGTTAGCCAAGTACGTTTGCTGGGGTAGACTTCTAGGTGAGTTGCTGCCGCCTCGGTATTTTTGAGAGGTAGAATACCTTGGTGCAGTAATTGCTCGATAGTACGCCGTGGTTGGGTCATAGTACCCTCTCATTAAAAACAGTTGGTGGTGTGTCAGAAAGTATGCTGAAGAAATAAAGGAGGGTGACAGCCAAAGCAA
>NZ_RRYX01000177.1:0-3077 GCF_014861375.1 Psychrobacter sp. FME5
GTGCGAGGCATAGCGAACGATATCTTTTTTGTGTGAGAACTTAAAGATTAACCGTTCGCTATTTTTTTTGCCAGAAATTTATATCCAATGTTCAACACGCCCTAATATAACGATGCATAAAGGCTATGCCAGGTTTACTGAGTAATATCTCATTAAAGCGATAACTCGGGCAAAAGTGACTGCCGTTTTTTATCTCTATTTTCATTTTAGGCCCAGACGCATGGCTATAAAAGACATCGCTATGTTTCTTATTGGAAGCAATACGGTCATTTTGGCAGCTAATAAACAGCGCTGGTGTGTCCATGTCGGCATAGTCTTTATTATGATAGGGCGTTTGCGGAATAATGGCACGAACAGCACTGCGCTCTGTTGCCAAACGAAGCGCACCGCCACCGCCCATTGACCAGCCAATAGCACCCAAACGCTGGCTATCTATCTGATTGCCAACCGTGCTGTCATCAATAATATGATCAAGGGCTGCACTCAATTGAGTTGCACGATTGTCTGGATCGTCATAGATAGAGTTGGTGTTGATGGTAATAACCACAAACCCCCAAGAAGCCAGGCGCGGTCCCCACCACTTGATAGAGGCTTCATAAGACACATAACCGGGTATCACCGCGATACCGCCTAACAGACCACAGCCGCCAGCATTGGTTGGATAATGAATGGTTCCACCACCAAAGCCGTTTGCTAACTGGCGAGGCACATGCTTGCGAGCCACAGAAAAAGGACCGTTATCGCGGGTGTCTGAAAGCTCAGTTGCAGTAATGACACTATCAGTAATACAGTTCGACGTTGTTGCTACTGAAGATTTGGTTAATACTTTAAAGGCGGAATCTTTGGTTGAGAGTTCTTTGATTGGCAATGCTTTTTTTGGTAAAACTTTGATTTGTGTTACTTCGTTTGACGTGACCGCCGACACATTGATAGAAAAAAGCAGTGCGCTTATAGCGGTAATCAAGCGTGGGGAAACAGTATTTTTTAGCATGATAGATAATCTGTTATTGGTAAGTTGTGTTTTTCTGCAGGCGGAATAATAGTAGACAGTAATCCATTAGCTGTCAAAAATAACAGTCACCTCTCCAGTGTTGAGAGTAATCAGTAGCATTCGCCTCGGTTTTAAAGTGAAGCCACTATAAATAACACAACGCCAATAACACACCGAAACCTGAGTCTAGTAGCTGATGTGATAAAATAATAAGTCACGCATCGTTTTATCTTGAGCATAAGCTCAGATACTATCGTCTTACTCCCATCATCCATGTCTATCTAGCCTAGCTAAAAAAGGCATCCAATACAGTCAGTACTATTTTGAATAATACAAATAATGAAACCAAAAATAACCCCCAAATAAACCATCATAGCCGAGCGTCTGATACAGAGACGGTAACGGATCCAGATTATCAGCTGCCATTTTATGCGCCTTCATTGATATTAAAACTGACAATTTGCATGATTGGTATGTTTGCTTTTTTGCAGGTTTATTCTATTCAGGCAATTTTGCCCGTATTAATGATGGATCTGTCTGCAACCGAGGTACAAGCAGGAATGGTTGTTGGTGCCACGGTGATGGCAATTGCTATCATGTCACCGTTTTTGGGGATGCTGTCTGATGCCGTTGGCCGCAAATCTTTTATCGTTGGGGCATTGTTGTTTTTAGCGATACCCACTGCTTTGATCGCCCAAAGTCCCAGTATTGGCTGGATGGGGATGTGGCGGTTTATGCAGGGCTTGTCTGTACCGGGTATTACGGTGGTGACCATTGCTTATATTGGTGAAGAGTTCGAGGGCAGTGCTGTCACCGAGCTGATGTCGTTTTATGTGTCAGGTTCGGTACTCGGTGGGTTTCTAGGACGGTTTATACTTGGGCATTTACATGAGCTCATTGGCTGGCGTGCAGGCTATTATGTTATGGCAGCCATGACTTTAATAGGGGCGCTGTGGGTAGGTAAGATGCTGCCATCGTCACGGCACTTTGTGGCCAACCCCAATTTTCGTTCGGCAATGCAAACACTCGGTGAGCACCTGACCAATCGTTATGTAGTGACTGCCTGCCTATTGGGCGCTTGTGTGCTTTTTTCGCTAGTGGGTTGTTTTACCTTTATCAATCTGCATCTTGCTGGTACGCCTTATGAGTTAAGTACGGGCGCGCTTGCCAATATTTTTGCCGTATATTTAATTGGGGTTATCATCACGCCGTTATCGACCACCTTGCTACGCCGATTTGGGTCAGCACGTACCGTTCGAGTAGCGGTTGTGATATCGATGATTGGTGTGCTACTCACACTTGTGACGCCATTATGGGGCATTATCGTTGGGCTTGCCATTATGTCATCGGGCGTATTTGTCACCCAAGCTGCGACCATCAGTTATATTGCGGTAAATGTTAAAAAAGGCCGCTCCTTGGCTTCAGGTTTATATTACATGGGTTACTACGCTGGCGGCACTATGGGTGCATGGTTGTGCGGAATTGTCTACGCGCGTGGGCAATGGTCGCTCACGGTGTGGTTGTTGTTATTTGTACAAGTACTGGCCTTACTAATCGCCAGCGTTGGCATGGTAAAAACAAGGGCCAGCACGAATTAACTTATTCTTTTAAAGGCGTTTTTATCACTAGGGCATGTCCTCAATCTGAACGAAATCAACTAAATGGGCTAAAAATGGCTAAATCTTGCCAAACTGTGTCAAATAGCTGGCTAATATCTTGATATTATCTGTGCTATTTTCCTTGTTTGACTGCAATTTATCTCGTTTTTATCACCATTTTCAAAATGAGGACACGCCCTAGTTTGATATATCACAATCACAACAATATTTAAATGATAGTTATCGAATTGATAGTCGTATGATACTTACGCAAGCAGGCTTTACATGGTCTGGGTTTTTTCCTACTATCGAAAGGTGCTTTATTCAAAATAATGATAACCATGCTAGGGCGTGTCATCAATTAAGCCAAACGACACAAGAAACTAAGTGAATGGCACTAAGGAAATGACTGGCTAACTTATCATAGCGAGTGGCAATCGCACGATACTGCTTAATCTTGGCAAAGAAGTTCTCTATTAGGTGCCTCG
>NZ_RRYX01000178.1:0-3003 GCF_014861375.1 Psychrobacter sp. FME5
CGATCTAAGTATAGCTTATTCTGAAATATCTATGCTAATTGATGACACGCCCTAGTAAAAACTATGCTATATCAACTACATAACCGTAGGCACGACTACTACCATCAGTTTGTTTTTCTAAATAGACCCCTTGAATCTCAGGCTCGAATCCTGGCAAGCAGTTAATACCTTCTTCCAGCGCTAAAAAGTATTTTTGTACAGCCCCGCCCCACACTTCACCAGGCACACAACACAACACACCTGGCGGATAAGGCAAGGCCCCTTCAGCAGCTATCTCGCCCTCTATTTTACTAAGACGTACCAATTTTACCTCGTTACGAATGAAGGCTTGCTGCGCATCGTAGGCACTCATTACTGCAGTTGGCCAACCATCAGCACGGAACATGATTCGTTGTAAATCTTTCATGTTATTTCGTACATAAAAGTCATGCATTTCTTGACACAAGCGTCGGATGGTATAACCTTCGTAGTAATTGATGTATCGTTTATACAAATCTGGTAATACGTCTTTCATTAAGCTATCTTCACGAATATGCTGTTCAAACCGTGCAATTAGTGCTATTAATTGCTGTAATTTTGCCAAGTTCTCTGACGGGGTTAATAAAAACAAAATAGAGTTTAAGTCGCATTTTTCAGGTACCACTCCATTGTCCCGAAGATAGTTGGCTAAAATTGTCGCAGGGACACCAAATTTCTCATATTCTCCGGTTTCGACATTAATACCAGGTGTGGTGAGCATGAATTTACAAGGGTCTACAAAATATTGGTTTTCTGCATAGCCTGGAAAAGCATGCCAACGTTCATTGGGACTAAAGCGGAAAAAGCGAATATCATTTGCCATTATCTCCGTTGGATAGTCTGCCCAAGGTTTACCATCAATTGTATCTGGCACAAAAGGTTTAACCATTTGACAGGTTTTTAGCAATAATTTACGCGCCTCAATTCCAACTTTGACACAATCTGCCCACATTTTGCGTCCTGCCACACCTTCATGCATTTTGGCATTGACATCAATTGAGGCAAATAATGGATAAAACGGGCTGGTCGAGGCATGCATCATATAAGCATTGTTAAAACGTTTATGATTACAGTAGCGCCCTTGACCCTTAATGTGACTGTCTTTTTTATGGATTTGCGAGGCTTGGGAAAAGCCCGCTTGTTGCTTATGTACTGATTGAGTAACAATAATGCCAGGGTCATTTTCTTTGAGTTCAAGTAAAAGTGGTGAACACTCTTGCATCATGGGAATAAATTGTTCATAACCAACCCATGCTGAGTCAAACAAAATATAGTCACACAAGTGTCCAATACGGTCTACAACTTGACGGGCGTTATAAATCGTCCCATCATAGGTACCTAACTGTATCACCGCCAACCGAAAAGGGCGTTCAGCATTGGCTTTTTCAGGGGCAATTTTTGCAATTTGATCGCGGATATACTTTTCTTCAAAACAATCGGCATCAATACCACCAATAAAGCCATAAGGATTACGGGCGGTCTGTAAATATACGGGGCGCGCTCCTGCTAACATTAGTGCCCCCAAATGAATGGATTTATGATTATTACGATCAAACAACATTAAATCATCTTTTGCCAATAAAGCACTAGTGACAACTTTATTAGCAGTTGAGGTACCGTTTAGCACAAAGTAAGTTGTATCGGCATTGAATACTTTTGCAGCGTGGCGTTCTGCATCCCGTGATGGCCCTTCGTGGATTAGTAAGTCGCCTAACTTGACATCGGCATTACATAAATCAGCACGAAATAAGTTTTCACCAAAAAAGTTAAAAAACTCTCGTCCTGCTGGATGTTTACTAAAAAATTGTCCGCCTTGGTGTCCAGGGCAATCAAACGCCACATAGCCACGATTAACATATTGCTTTAATGCACTAAAAAAAGGCGGTGCTAGCTTATCATCGTAGCTTTCTGCAGCCGTTTCTACCTGCTTGCCATAATAATGGCGACTACCCAAACCCATCTGGATAACCCCAGTAAATTCTAAAATCAAATCGTCAGGTATTGGCTCGTTAGGCTC
Organism: Psychrobacter sp. FME5; assembly: GCF_014861375.1. Taxonomy (NCBI): domain Bacteria; kingdom Pseudomonadati; phylum Pseudomonadota; class Gammaproteobacteria; order Moraxellales; family Moraxellaceae; genus Psychrobacter; species Psychrobacter sp. FME5. Next base: position 2,036 of record NZ_RRYX01000178.1, read on the forward strand.
TAAAGCAATAAATAGCGGGATATCAAAACCAGTACTTTTGATAAACTCTACCACCTTATGTGCATCTTCAGCACTGGTAACTGCGGCTGCAATATCAGTAAAGTCAGTATGATGAATATCGACCATTTCATAATCAGTGATAAAACTATCTATGACTGAAGCACAAGTCGCAATTTTAAGTTTTTTCATAATCATTACACCTTTTTAATGAATTAAACGTTGGGTTAATAGTTTCTAGTGATTGAACTCATTTTTATCTCGATATCTATGTATGTTGCAAAATAACGGCTTAATATAATATTGGGTATCTTTAATGCAAAAAAGCTATGAAACAGATCATTGATCTATCTCATAGCTTTTTGGTACAGGTCGTGAAGAGCGTTAAAACATAGTCTACATGCTGTTCAATAAACTCATCGGAAAAAGGGTCTTTCCCAGATAATCTTGCAAATTGAGGGGCAAAGGTATAAATAGATGTGGCTGCCCCCAGCAATAAGTAGCGAATATGCATACTGTCTCCTTGAGGAGCCAACCCTAGTTTTTGCGCTCTACGGATAACATCCAACTCTTCATCACAAATAGTGCGTAAATAGTTTTCAACAAACCAGTTAAGTCTTTCCGAATCCCCTTGATTGGCCTGGATCAAAAAATGATGAATATCAGGATAGTTAGCACAAAAATTTATAAAATCTTTTAACAGCACTCGTATTTCTTTTAACAGCACTCGTATTAAAGTAGGAGCTTCAGCATCTTGCATGTTTCTGCGCTTCTCAAAATTATGTTCACTGTAAATCTCAAAACATAATTTTGCCGTCGCTTTCCATAATGCTTCTTTAGAACCTTAGATTAACACATGAAGTGCAATACCAAATGTGAGGTGAAAAAAAGACCTAGATGCGCTAGCATCAAAGTTTTTATCCACCGACCAAAGTGAGATTGCAACCATGAACTATACACATCTAAGCCTA
>NZ_RRYX01000179.1:0-2940 GCF_014861375.1 Psychrobacter sp. FME5
CGTATTAGTAAGCATTTAATCTAAATGGCAGTTACACAGAATCTGGGATGGTCTCATGCAGGCGTTCTATAATATTAATTAGCGTTGCACTTGGTGTGTTAATCTAAGTTAAAATAAAGTAGGGGCTGTATAGAATTCAGCTATTAGGACTGCTGATTGCTAAAATTGTTTCAGACTAGGCGTAAGTCGAAGGTAATGTCGAGACCTTAGCTAGATTTACAACACTGTCTGGGGCAATTTTAGCATCAGTCAAGCAACAGGACTATTTTTTGCCACTTCTTAGCCAAAACTATCGCGCTTAGAATGACTAAACTTACTATTTTTGGCGTCGAATTTCCTAAAAAATAGTCTCTGTCAGTTCCATAGCTGAATTCTATACAGCCCCTAATAACAAAGCAATTATCTCGACTCATTATGCAACAAAACAGGATATTTATATAACGCTATGTTGTAACCTTTACTTACAACTTTATTCATATAAGTTTACTGGCTGATACCACCCCCAATGAGAGGCTAATACATGGCTTTAGTAAGTATAAACAAGGAACGAAAACCCTTTTTTATATTCATGCTCTAAACGGATATCTTGCAAGGTAATTCACTGGCGCGTTCTATTTGTCACGACAATTGATGTTATACTAAAGCGACTATTTTAGGCTTTTTAATACGGCTAAGTTGGTTTGACCTCATTTATTTTGGGCGTTATACAGACACAGCATTTTTTAAACCTTGTGCCAAAACCCGCTTTTATCGTCCTACTCTAAACCATATAAGAACCAACTTTTAGAGCAGCACTATAATTTTGGCTATTACGCATAAGCCTAGCCTTTATAAGCACTTTTTATAAGTACTAATTATATAGACACTGTTTATCGCTTATTTAGCTACAGGTTTATGCAGGATTTAAGCTCGGCGTATCGGTTCACTATTCGAACTCGATATAAAAAAGCGCTATTTTGAGTTAATTTTCGGATTTTCTTTAAGTTTATTTTAAACCAATACTGACTCACCAAATTTTAAATACTATATCGATAGGAACAATAACAATGTCAAAAGACAATGATAACCCCAACCTTAATACCTCAAATGAGGACAGTAAAACCAATAAAACACAAGATACCGTCACTTTTGCTTTGGCGCAGTCACATTTTTTAGTGGGTGATATCACTGCCAATGCCGAAAAAATGCGCACACTAGCGTTGCAAGCCCGCGAGCAAGGTGCCGATGTCATTATTTTCCCAGAGCTTGCATTACTAGGTTACCCACCGCAAGATTTATTGCTGCGTCCAAGCCTATCAGGCCGCATCAAAAGCGCTTTATCGACCTTAAGTGATATCGACGACATCGTTATGATTGTCGGCTATCCCCATGTCGACCATCACGGTACGTTTAACTCAGCGGCTATCCTACATAATGGTCATCAAAAAGGCTTTTATCACAAGCAAGTTTTACCAAACTATGGCGTGTTTGATGAGCGTCGTTACTTTGATAAAGGTCGCAACCAAGTTTTGTTTGACTACAAAGGCATTACTATCGGCCTGCTCATCTGTGAAGACTTATGGGAAAAAGGCCCCATTGCTGAGCTTAAAAAACAAGGGGCAGATCTGGTTATCAGCTTAAACGCCTCACCTTTTGAGGTCGAAAAACAAGACAACCGTAAAACAATGCTGGCCAAACGTAGCCGCGAAAACAACTTACCTATCATCTACCTCAATGCTGTTGGTGGTCAAGATGACTTGGTGTTTGACGGTGGCTCTATGGCGGTACAGGCTAACGGTAGCGTTGCACACGAAGCGCCACGTTTTATGAATCAGTTGCTTTTAGCTACTTTGGATGTCAAAACAGCCACGTTCGACAGCCAAGCCAAAACACCGTTAACGCTGAGCCGCGAGTCAGAGATGTATCAAGCATTGGTCGTTGGTTTACGCGACTATATCAATCACTCAGGCTTCGCAGGTATCATCGTTGGGCTATCAGGCGGGATTGATTCGGCATTGACGCTATGCATCGCAGTTGATGCTTTAGGTGCTGATAAAGTATACGCGGTGATGATGCCGTATGAATATACCTCTCAAATCAGCCTAGAAGATGCCCAAGCGCAAGCTCGTCGCTTAAACGTTTCTTATACCGTCTGTCCTATTTTTGATGCGGTCGAAGGCATCCGTCATACTCTAGCCCCCTTATTCAATAAATCGCCAGCAGACACCACCGAAGAAAATATCCAAGCACGCGCGCGCGGTGTTATTCTGATGGCACTGTCCAATAAGTTTGGGCATTTGGTCATCACTACGGGTAATAAGTCTGAATTAGCGGTTGGCTACTCGACGTTGTACGGTGATATGGCAGGTGGCTTTGATGTCCTAAAAGACGTTTATAAATCACAAGTTTATAAACTGGCCAGCTATCGCAACCGTTTAGAAGATACCCCTGTCATCCCTGAGCGCGTCATCACTCGCCCACCATCGGCCGAGTTACGCCCAGATCAAAAAGATCAAGACAGCTTGCCTGACTATGACGTGTTAGATGGTATCTTGATGTCTTACATCGATGAAGACATGGGCTATCAAGACATTATTGATAAAGGTTTTGATGCTGACTTAGTAGCTAAAGTTATCAAAATGGTTGATAACAGCGAGTACAAACGCTCGCAAGCACCCATCGGTACCAAAATCAGCCACAAAGCCTTTGGCCGCGAACGCCGCTATCCATTGGTGAATAAATGGTCAGTAAAAGGCTAAGCAAATTGAAACGTTAGTACTTGCCCAACGACTATTGCTTAGTGGTTGGGCAACACTGACCACTTAACCCTTTTACAAAAAATCAAACAATTTTATCATTAGCTGGGTGCTTACCCAGCTTTTTTAGTTTCTTAGATTAACACATGAAGTGCAATACCAAATGCGAGGTGAAAAAAAGACCTAGATGCGCTAGCATCAAAGT
>NZ_RRYX01000017.1:0-43107 GCF_014861375.1 Psychrobacter sp. FME5
CTATAAATTTAATACTATGTTTTGCCCCTTTAAGGGCATAAATCTGGTATCGTTCACCTAGGCTTAGATGTGTATAGTTCATGGTTGCAATCTCACTTTGGTCGGTGGATAAAAACTTTGATGCTAGCGCATCTAGGTCTTTTTTTCACCTCGCATTTGATATTGCACTTCATGTGTTAATCTAAGAAGTATTTTAATTATAGTCTCAGCTAAAAAATAATCAGCAACGCAAAAAGCCTTGGCAATCACCAAGGCTTTTTTAGTATTTTGAGAGCTTATAAAGCGGCCATTAACGAAAGCAGCTATTCATAAAAGCAACTATCAACTCTAATCACTCAAGTTGTATCTCAATCGAGAGTACCCCAATAGATTAGTCATTGAACGGCTTAGTACTGTTGTTCTGCTTCTACTGCGTTTTCACTGGCTTTGTCCTCAACGGCCGATGCCCCATCAGCAACCACTTCCGCGGTATTGGCAACGGCTTCATTTGCACCTACTACAACCGCTTCGCCCGTGTTTTCTAGCGCATCTGTGGCGGCAGCACCAGCTGTTTCAGCGCCTTCAGCAACTTCAGTACCAGCATTCTGTGCAGCAACTTCTGCATCAGCAGCAGCGGCTTCAGTTTCAGCAGCAGCTTCTTCAGTGTTGGCAGCAGCATCATCGCCAGCCGACTCAGCAGCAGCTTCCGTTTTATCTTGTGTTTCTTGGCTACATGCGGTGATTGCAAAAGTACCAGCAAGTACGCTAGCAAGTAACAAATGACGTTTTAACATAATAAACCTCTCGTAAATAATGCATGTCAAAATAAATGGTTGCGCTATTTTATAGTGCGCAAGTGGGACATACAATAACAATTTTCAGTATATAGACAAATAATGATTACTTAACAATAAAGCAACCACTTGATAATAATAGTTGGCTATCAACACTTAATTAATCCGTATAAAAACGGACAAGAGTGATGACCAAAATATTATTTTCACAGACTACCCTAGATGCCCATCATTAGTTGTATGCCTAATGTTACTTAACTTCTGAGTATCGTTAAGCGCTTAAGCATCAATCTGTAATGCAGCAACAGCGGGAAGCACCTTGCCTTCTACAAACTCCAAAAATGCGCCGCCACCTGTTGACATATAGCTGACACCATCAGCGATTTGATATTTATCGATTGCAGCTAACGTATCACCGCCGCCAGCGATTGAAAAACCAGCGCTAGCCTTAACCGCAGATGCCAATATTTGCGTGCCATTACCAAAAGCATCGACTTCAAAAACGCCGACGGGACCATTCCATAAGATAGTTTTTGCATTGATAATGGCATCAGCCAACTGCTTTGCACTATCTGGTGCGATATCTAAAATCATGTCATTGTCACCAATGGCATCGACAGACTTAATGGTGGCAGTAGCCTGTTGTAAAGAGCCCATAAAATCATCAAAGTTAATGTCGTTCTTATCGGCAACCACGACATATTCAGGCAGTAGTATCTCAGTTTTACTCATAATGTCACGAGCAGTATCGACCAAGTCTGCTTCGTATAGCGAGGCACCAACGCTATGGCCTTGCGCGGCTAAGAAAGTATTGGCAATGCCACCACCCACGATAATTTGTGAGCACACTGTCGCCAAACTGTGTAAAACCTCTAACTTAGTCGACACTTTCGAACCACCAACGATGGCCAGCATCGGCTGCGCGGGTGTTTCAAGTGCTAAGCTTAGAGCATCAAGCTCAGCTGCCAATAAAGGTCCTGCGCAAACCGTTTTATTCGCTTGACGCATAGCTTGAGTGACGCCTTCCGTAGACGCTTGCGCTCGATGTGCCGTACCAAAGGCATCCATGACAAATACATCGCACAAATCGGCGTATTTCTGTGCTAAATCCACGTTATTTTTCTTCTCACCTTTATTGAAGCGCACGTTTTCTAATAAAACTACCTCACCGGCTTTAATTGACACACCTTGAGTCAAATAATCAGTATTAAGGCTCACTGGTGACTCTAGTTTATCGCTTAAATAATCAGCCACTGGCGCCAGTGAGTAGACCGCCTCAGGACTGCCTTCAGTTGGACGCCCTAAATGTGAGCAAACAATAACCGCAGCACCCTTTTCTAGCGCCATTTTTATAGTAGGTAAACTGGCTTGCAGACGAGCATCACTCGTGACTTTACCGCCTTTAATAGGTACGTTGAGATCCTCTCGAATCAACACTACTTTGTCGGTCAAGCTCAGCTCACTCATACGCAAAAAATTCATTACCTGCTCCTATTTAGCATCTATTATTAATCTACAATGTGACGGTTGACTGCCTGTTCTTAAATAATGGTTATCAAATCTATTTAATCTGTTTAATCGATTTATCTTACCGTTGGTTTTTTATAGTCAGCTCACTTAAAAAGAACGATAGCACAGCTGACCCAGCAAGAATTTAAGGCGGTGTATTCTAGCAGTTTTCTCTCAAAAACTCATAAATATCCATCGGCTCGATAAAACGATCAGTAACATTTCGTGGTGGTACTCAAAAATTATGACCTCTATGATAGAGGGACTCTTTATCACAAACCTTACTTATCATAAAAAAATCATCATAAAGAAGACAAACAATAAAAATAATCCACTAGGAGCATACGATGAGCATCGATTTAAATACTGCCAAGCAGAATCTACTAAAACTAAAAGATGAATATGAAAATCGAATCAGAAAAATCGAAGATCACATCCAAAACCCACAAGATGACCTTAATGAACACTGGGAAGACCAAGCGATTTCTTATCGTCAAAATGATATGCGCAAAAACCTAATGGGCGAAGCACGTCAAAGCTTAGTCTATGTCGAAAATGCCTTAAGCCGTATAGAGAACGGTACTTATGGAGAATGTGAGGTGTGCGGCAAGCAAATCGAAGAGCAACGCTTAGAAGCATTGCCCTACGCTACCCTATGTATGGAGCATGCTGAGTAAAGAGGCGCTTTTATAAAAGATAGTAGCTATCAAGCAGGGTTTTTTATTCAGAAGACCACTTAGAAAAGGTTGACTTAGAAAACACCTGCTGCCATTGCTGACAACGCTTAGCAATGCTTTTTACAGGCAAATCCATAATATCACCCACTACCGCTACATAGCTAATAGGCAAGCCTGCCAGCTCTGAGACGTTCTCTGCCGTTAGTCCCCCTATCACGCAAATATTGATACCTTGCTGACAGCCATTAATAAGCTGCTGACGCGAAATAGTATCAGCGTTTGGTTTGGTATTTGAGGCAAAAACAGCGCCCATTGCCGCGTAACTCGCCCCTTCATCTTGCGCCTTTTTGACCAACGTCACGCCGCCATGACAGGTACGACCAATAATCTGATTGGCTGCTATACGCTGCTTGGCGGCGTGAATACTGCCATCTTCTTGACCAAGATGAACCCCGATGCCAAGTTTTACAGCCAAATCGATATCATCATTCATGACAACTGGTACATTGTGCGCTTTAGCCAAATCTACTATTTTCAGTGCTTCCTTGTAAAGCCTGGACTCACCATCAGCTAGCGCCAAGGTTTGTTTTCGCCGGATTTGTAATAGCGCGATTAACCCTGTCCCCAGTGCTGCCTCTAATTTCTTATATAGAAGCGCAAACTCGTCGTCATTGGTCAACAGATACAGTTTTGGCACTCGAGAAGTTGATGTCTGAACCATTTAACGCTCCTTGCTCTCAATACATTACTCAGCACAATACATTTCTCCGTACAATGGCGCCACACAATAAAAAGGCTGTTATGTGAGATAACAGCCTTTTTATAAATGCTTACGCAATAACCTTACACCGTACGGCGTGTCGCTAAGCTGTTTAGGATATTTTTAGCATCGCCCCAACGCGTAGCTGAGCTATTCGCGCCTAGGATGACAATAATTGCTGGGCGGTTATTCACACGCGTTTCCATCACCACGCAACGGCCGGCTTCGTTAATGAAACCTGTCTTTGAGATACCGATAGGATAGTTACCTGCACGTACCAAACTGCTGGTATTATTGGCTTTATAAGTGCGATTACCACTCGAATAGTTTGAAACAAAGAAATCATAGCTCTTAGTAGTAGAGAAACGACGAATTACATCATAATTACCAGCGGCGCGTACCATTTTAACTAAGTCATTTGATGAAGCAACGTTACGCTTATCAAGTCCCGTGGGATCACCGAAATAGGCAGTGGTCATACCTAGATCTTCGGCTTTACGATTCATCGCACGTATAAAGGCTTTATAGCCACCTGGATAGTTACGCGCTAGACTCTTCGCTGCTGGGTTTTCTGATTTCATCAATGCCATCAATAGCATTTCAGCACGATTTAGTCGATCGCCTGATTTTAAGCGTGAGCTTGCACGTTTAGGACCGACGAAATCTTCTGGATCGAGCGTAATCTCTTCACGCATATCGAGACCCGCATCCAATACCACCATCGCAGTCATTACTTTACTAATACTGGCCATCGGACGGGCAATGTCGGCGTCTTTTTCATAAATAGACTCACCCGTTTCTGCATCAATGACGGCAATACTGCGCGAATCAGTGCTAATTGGAATCATATCACTGCTACCAAAAGCACCGCGATAAGTCGTGTTGAAAGTATTGTTGCTATTGTAACTGTTATTGCTGCTGCCAAAACTGTTGGTATTAGTGATATTGGTCGACCCATAACCAGTATCGACTTTTTTGATAGCAGAGCCTTTAGACTTATACATGATGTTGCGTGCTTCAGACAAGCTATCGGCTCCACCTCGGCTTATACGAGCACTAGAGCCATTGTCAGCGCTACCATTAATAGTCAATGCCGCTTGTGCAACACCGCCCAAACTCAATGAAATCATAGCAGCGATTAATTGCTGTTTGGTTAATGGTAGTTGCTTCATTATGCCTCCTGCTGCCGCGATGCCATTAATTAGTAACTTTACTTAAAAATCAGTAGTTAAAAAATCAGTTACATACTAACTAATAGCAACAACGTACGTAGCGTTTATGGATGTGTTTGTAAGTACTCATATAGAGTTTTTGTATTTTTAGTGTATCATGGTTTGCATTTAAGTTTAATCTATCAAACTGATTTAATGGTTTATTTTGACCTAATTCAAGTTTTGCTACAACTACTTTATATTATAGAAACATTGCTTCACATTGCAGCAATATAAATTAACTCTGAATGCTGTAATTATTCGTATTTTGTTATATTAAATAGTGAAATCCATATAACATGATAGCAGCATTTACCTTCTCAAAAATAAAAAAATGACATCAACGGCTCGGTTTTGCCGGTCATTTAACATCAATAAAAACCTTCATTCTGACAAATAATAAAGAGTATCGTTATGATTAAAGTATTGGTAGTAGATGATCATGATTTGGTAAGAATGGGTATCAGCCGTATGTTATCAGACAGTGCCGACATCGAAGTGGTTGGTGAAGCGGACAGCGGTGATATGGCCATTAAGCTGGCCAAACAGCTACATCCTGATGTGATTTTACTGGATGTTAATATGCCCAATATTGGTGGACTTGAAGCAACCAAACGCTTAATTCAACTGGATATGGGTATTAAGATATTGGCCGTGAGTAGTATGTCAGCACAGCCTTATCCCTCCATGCTTATCAAAGCGGGTGTCAATGGCTATATTACTAAAGGCACGCCTCTCGAAGAGATGATTCGAGCAGTCAAAAAAATCTATCAAGGCGGGCGCTACTTTAGCCAAGATGTCGCCGAGCAATTGGCGGATGTTTTATTGTCAGATAATGCCAACTCACCTTTTGACTTATTGAGTGATCGTGAAAAACAGGTAGCAATGATGGTCGTCAACTGTCAAAGCCCGCAACAAATCGCCGATCAGCTGTTTGTCAGTGTCAAAACCATTAATACTTATCGCTACCGTATCTACGAAAAAGTCGGTGTAGATAGTGATGTCAAGTTGACTCATTTGGCAATTCGTCACGGTCTGATTCAACCATAAGTCATTTAAGCACTTAAGCATCTATCCTTTTATGACGGTCAATTTATGAAGTCTGCTGCTGCTATCACTCACTATTTACATCGCGAAGATACCCTCCCTCTACCGCAACTGCGCAGACTAGGTCTCATTTATAGCAGTTATCGCTTTGTCCTTAGTTTATTTTCTATGCTAACGGTGTATATTACTGCTCGCACGGGTGGTAGCACATCCCTACCAAGCTTCCTGCAGCAGACTGCTCTCAGCTTTTATGTCATTCTTAGCTTAATCTTGCTTGGCTTGTTTTATGTTGTACATAAAAAAATGCAGCGGCAGCTGGCGCTTGGATTGGCATTAGATGTCATTATATTAAGCTTATTACTGTATACCGCAGGCGCACCTGATTTGCAGCTGACTATGCTTTATATGGTGGTCGTGGCAGCAAGCTTTATGCTATTGCAAGGCTCACAAGCATTAATCATTACCCTACTCGCTATTATCTTTGTCATTTATCAACAGTTTTTTTATGCCATTGCCAATAGCATGAACTTGGCCAATTTGGCTGATGCTTTACTCATGTCAGCAAGCTTTTTGGCGGTCGGTGGCTTGAGCTGGTCAATCTCGCACCGCTTAGTACAGCTTGAAAAAGTAGCCGCCAGTCATGCCAAAGAAGTCGAAAGACTGAATGCCATCAATCAAGAAGTGGTCACACAAATGGTTAACGGTGTTATTGTTATCGATACCCAGCATATCGTCTTGGCAAACCTTGCGGCTCACCAATTACTGAGCATTTCACATAATCCGCGAGAGTTGTTGCACAGCACCACCGTTGATAAACAAAATGGGCAAAATAACTCTCGTAACACCCTTTTATCTAACTTCCAGCAGCAGCTCAATGAGCAGCACTCGCAGCTATTTGAGGCCTGTTTGTCGGTAGCAGCTGGGCAGTCGCGCAGCTTTACTTATGACTTGCCTGCGGTAGCAAACGCTTCCATATTTGGCAAGCTACGAATACAAATCATCCCATTAAAAGATGGCAGTAAATTGATCCTGCTGGAAGACTTACGCCGTGAACAAGCCAGCGCCCAACAATTAAAACTGGCCTCTTTAGGACAATTAACAGCCAGTATCGCTCATGAAATAAGAAATCCACTAGCAGCTATCTCACAAGCCAGCCAGCTGCTGATGGAGGATAGCCTAGAAAGTACTACGGAAAACACAACAGATGACAGTATGGCAGCTAGTGCATTAAGCAGCGATACGACTGGTAATTACGAGCTTTATAAAATGATATTTTCACAAACGAAGCGGGTGAATCGTATCATCGAGGACATTCTAAAGCTGTCGCGACAACAAGCGGCAAAACAGCAGTCGGTTGCGTTAACCGAGTGGGTACCAACATTTTTAGAGAATTACTTTCAAGGACACGATATTTTTCTGCATATTAAGGCTCAACCCACCATCTCTTTTGATACCCATCAATTAGAGCAAATCTTAATTAACTTAATTAACAATGGCTTACGTCATAGTAGCTACGCTCACCCTCATGCCTTTGTGGAAATCGAAATTTATTGTGCAGATAACGATGTTATAATTGATATCTTAGATGGGGGTGCTGGTGTTAATATTGACGATATTCCGCATTTATTCAACCCGTTTTTTACCACAGATGAAGCAGGAACAGGCTTAGGATTGTATTTATCGCAAGCATTTTGTGAAGCCAATCAAGCCCGTTTACTTTGTATTCCTGAGCACGAAAAAACTTGCTTTCGTTTGATTGCGCCTGCGACCAACTCTGATACTACCTTTAAAAATACTGAAGACTCCCTTGATTAAAGTTTTTGTAAAGTAAGATGTTTGTCTTATGAAAAAGGTTGACCTCTTAAATATTTGCTATAAAAAAGCTGTATACGATTGATTCCTCGGTATTCTGCAAAAGGGCTTTACCCTTGTTTCGTTTAAAACCTTAATACTTTATAGCTGTTGAACACGATGAGATGATGTATGACAAAAACCGCACTAGTCGTTGATGATGAAGTAGATCTGTGCCGATTAATGCAGATTACTTTGAATAAAATGGGTATCAAAAGTGATGTGGCATATACACTGGCACAAGCAAGATCATACTGGCAAGAAAATGAGTATGATTTTTGCTTGACTGATCTAAAGCTGCCTGATGGCTCAGGACTGGAGCTGGTAAAAGAAGTTAGCAATAGCTCTAATACTCCGATAGCCGTTATTACCGCACACGGCAGTATGGACTTAGCTATTGAAGCATTAAAGATGGGCGCTTTTGATTTCGTTAACAAGCCACTTGAGCTGCCACGTTTACGTCAATTAGTCGAAAATGCCCTAAAGGTTATTCATCGAGATAGCGAAGCGCAAACCACACCTGAATCTACACCCGAACAAAAAATGTTAGACAGTAGACTCATCGGTGATTCTGCCGTGATGCATCCCCTCAAAAAAACTATTTTAAAATTGGCCCGCTCGCAAGCACCCGTGTTTTTGGCTGGGGCATCTGGTACGGGTAAAGAAGTAGTCGCCAGATTGATTCATGACTTAAGCCCGCGCAGGGATGGCAGCTTTGTGCCAGTGAACTGTGGGGCGATACCTTCAGAGCTCATGGAGTCGGAGTTTTTTGGTCACAAAAAAGGCAGCTTCACAGGTGCTGTCGCTGACAAGCAAGGTCTTTTCCAGCAGGCTAACGGTGGTACCTTATTTTTAGATGAGGTGGCCGACTTGCCTTTGGCGATGCAAGTAAAGCTGCTACGAGCCATCCAAGAAAAAACGGTACGTGCCATTGGCGATACAAAAGAAACGCCAGTCGATATTCGTATCTTATCTGCAACCCATAAAGATTTGAGCCAGTTGGTGCAGGATGGTACGTTTCGACAAGATCTGTACTACCGTATTAATGTTATTGAATTAAAGCTACCAACGCTTAATTCGCGTCGTGATGATATTCCTGTCTTGGCAGAATATTTTTTGGCCATGATTGCTGGTGAATGGCAGTTAGAGACGCCGCCATCATTAACGATGGAGGCTTGCCAGCGCTTACAATGCCATGATTTTGCTGGCAACGTCCGTGAGCTACGTAATATACTCGAGCGCGCTGTAACCTTAGCGGAAACGTCACATATTGATGTCAGTCATTTAGGCCTACCCGAGCTTGATGCTGACTTTGACGTTGCTAATCAAAGTACAATATCTCAAGGTCAAAATGGGCTCTCAAGTATTCCTAATATTCAGTTATCCGAGCAAAAAATACATGAGCCACTGGCAACGCAATCGATAGACAATCAAGAGCACATCTCTCAGCCTACAGACAGAACGACCACGGCAAAGATGCAGCAAACAACCTCTAATTTGCACCCCTATCGTACTAATATTCAGCACTACTCTTCTATGATACAGCGCTCAGTCGCTAACGAGGTAGAGCGACCTAATGCCACTATTACTAATAACGACCGTAAAAAACAATCTATCGATCGTCACTTTATTGAGACTGAGAACGACACGTCAGCCAACCCAAGTGCCTTCGCTGATGGCGAATTACCGTCTGAAGGTTTGGAGCATTACTTACAAGAACAAGAGACACAGCTGATTATCACTGCACTTAAACAAACTGGCGGGAATAAAACTCAAGCGGCAGAACTGCTTGGGACCACTTTTCGCTCTTTACGCTATCGCATGAAAAAGTTAGAAATCGATGAAAATTATTCTAAATCATGACCGGCAAAAACCACAATGTGGTTATGATATTTCGTTAGCTTATTTCTGTCAGCCAATCAAGCTTGATACAGCCTATTTTAGTTTTAGTATAGGCAGTTCTAAATAAAAACGATACTTTGTTAGCTACGTGCTCCTGTTATAAATTTTTATTGCTGGTTCCAGCCTTATCTTTTTCAGAGGGTTTTCGGACAAAACGAACCCCCGAATCAAGTGCTTGCTCTTGCAACAAGTCAAGCGCCTGCTGCTCCCATGTACGCTCACTACCTGATAATATCACATCAGGCTCTACCCCAATCCCGTCTATCTTCCTGCCTGATGCCGTCATATAGTTGGCGACGGTTAGCTTAACTGCCTGCTCATCATTGAGCGGTATCACCGACTGCACCGACCCTTTGCCATAACTGACCTCACCAACGATAGTGGCACGCTTTTGCGCTTGCAAGCTACTGGCCAACACTTCTGCTGCTGACGCTGAATATCTGTTTTGTAAAACAACTACTGGTAATGATTCGAGTAACGCCGTACCTTGAGTCGATAGCGTCCGTGAGTCACTTTGGCGGCCTTTTACTTGTACCACATCGGTATCATTTATAAACAAGCTGGCGACGCTTATAGCCGACGTTAACACCCCTCCTGGATTGTCACGCATATCTAATAAAATACCTGATACAGGGGCTTCTAAGTTGATTAAACTTTGTAGCAATTTTTCACGGCTATTATTTTGAAACGCGGGCAATCTAACAATAGCGATTCCATCCGTAAGCCTTGTTTCAATAATTTGTGGGTGGTTATTATTACGCTGTAAAGTCGTGGTATGTTTACGGCGACCCGCTTTAGAGGTCACAACATCCACTTGCGTACCAGCAATCCCAGTTAAAAGTTGCTCGATATCATTATTCTCTTTGTCCTGATCAAGTTTAAACTCGGCAACTTGATGCAAGTAATCACCAACAGCGATGCCTTTTTTATCGGCAGGTGAATCGTCAATGACCTCAGTAATGACCCAGTAGCCAATTTTTGACTGATATTCCACCTTGATACCGATATCGCCAACGTCCCCTTCGGTAAAAGCGCGCAGATTTTCATAAGCTTCGGCATCTAAGAACTCTGCATGACTATCGAGCTTAGTCAACATACCACTCATCGCATTGTTGAATAACTCCTCATCATTCACAGCATCAACATATTCACGGCGAACTAAATCAACCACGGCGACAAATGTTTTTAGCGTTTCAGGAGATATAGCTTTTAATGACACCTCCGCGACTTCTTCTGGAATATCCGTATTAATGTCATCTGAGTCGTTGTTCAACACGCTTTCATCAGGCACAGCATCTATTGAGTCATCGACTTGGTCTGCAGATTCTAACAAATCGGCGATATCTGATAAGTCATCAGCGCCATTGTTGATTGGCACATCATCTGCATTTAAGCTAATCAATTGCAAACTTGCCGTTGGATTACTGTCATCATTATTGAGAGCGGCATGGGCAGGGATATTCACTACAGTAAATCCCATCAAACCTGTAATAAGTGCCGGTTTTAATAAACGAAAGCTAAGAAAATTAGTATTAATAGATACTGTCATCGTTGATTTTTCCAATCTTTTAGACATTAATAAAAATAGAGGTTTGATAATATGCATAAAAAAATCACTACATTTTTGAAGTTATTGTATGGTCATTTATGAATAATATCCTATAAAATAGCACTAAGCCACTATCTAAGACTAGGCTAGTATTGCAAGTAACTTAGGCGAAATGTATCGTAAAAAACACATAAAAAAAGGAAGGATAATCACTATCCCTCCTTTCTACTTTTATTGTTTTAGCCGTACTAAGAAGCTGTCAACATATTAAATAACAGGCTTATGATGCTGGAATCAATAAACTCTCACCTGTCATCTCAGCGGGTGCTTCAACATCCATTAACGCTAAGATAGTCGGTGCCACATCACTAAGCTTACCACCATCACGTACTGTTACTTTTTGCTCACCAATATAAATGAGTGGTACCAGTTCTGTCGTATGCTGAGTATGGACTTGACCGCTCTCGTAATCTTGCATTTGCTCACAGTTCCCGTGATCTGCCGTGATAAGCATATCCCCACCCGCTGCACGAACTGCTGCTGCTACGCGACCAACGCTGACATCTAATGCTTCTACAGCTTGCACCGCTGCGTCGAATATACCGGTATGCCCGACCATGTCACCATTGGCGTAGTTGACCACCAGCACATCATATTTGCCAGACTCAATAGCCGCCACCAATTCATCGGTCACTTCTGGGGCGCTCATTTCAGGTTTTAGATCATAAGTCGCAACATCGGGAGAAGGTACTAAGATACGGGTTTCGCCTTTATACTCTTCCTCACGGCCACCACTAAAGAAAAACGTCACATGGGCGTATTTTTCAGTTTCCGCGATACGTAGCTGGGTTTTACCTTTATCCTGCAAATACTCGCCAAGCGTGTTGGTCAATGAGGTTGGATAATAAGCGATACTGGTTTTTGGGTTGTCTGCCAAAATATCTGAGTATTTAGTCAGCATCACAAATGCCGCAAGTTTTGGTTGTTTATGACGGGCAAAACCTGAAAACTCATGATCGGGCAATACAAAGGCTTGCGCAAGCTCGCGAGCACGGTCAGCACGGAAGTTCATAAAAATAAGCGCGTCATTATCATCAACGGTATATGGCACTTCATCACGACCAATCACCACAGTCGGGTTGATAAATTCATCGGTTTCGCGCGCTTTATAAGCCGCCTGCACCGCACCATCAGCACGGGTCGACAAACGATCCGCTTTACCCTCAGTGATCAGCTCATAAGCTTTTTGTACGCGATCCCAGCGATTGTCACGATCCATCGCATAGTAGCGACCAATGATACTGGCAATCTGTACGCGGCCCCCTTCATAATGCGCATTGAGCTTATTGATATGGTCGCGCAGACGATTGATGTACTTATCGGCAGATTTGGGCGGGGTATCACGGCCATCTAGGAAGCAATGCACAAAGACGTTTTTGGCACCATGTACCAATGCCGAGTGACACATCGCTTCGATATGGTCTTGATGCGAATGCACACCACCATCTGATAGCAGACCCATAATATGGACGTTACCACCAAGCTTGTTCGCCGCTTTTACGGCATTGACTAACGCTTCGTTTTTATAGAACTCACGATTTTCTACCTCACTTGAGATACGGGTCGAATCTTGATAAAGAACCCGACCAGCACCCAAGTTCATATGCCCCACTTCTGAATTACCAAACTGACCATCTGGCAATCCCACATCCTCTCCTGAAGCTGATATCAAGCCATGTGGATATTGTTGATAAATCTTATCTAAGTTTGGCATATTGGCGGCGGCGATCGCATTGTCCTTATCATCTTCTCGATACCCAAAACCATCTAATATCATTAAGACATGCGGTGTTTTTTTATCCTCTGCGCTATCTCGCTTATTATTAAGCTGCGCTTTATTATCATTAATAGCTTCTGATGGTTGCTGGGTGTTGGTCATTGATTACCGCTCCTCAAGTGAATGAACGCCTATGATGCTGTATTAGGATCTCTAAAGCCCTCTATATTAACACACATCTCAAAATAGCTGAAAAATTGACCTTTTAGGCTATCAATCAAGCGCTTTTTATGCTTCCATTTGAATGATTTTTTAGGAGGTGATGACCTCAATAATGCCAATTATTAAGTCTAAGTATCAATTTGTATAAGTACCAATCTGTAATTCGTACTTGCAATCCCTCAAGCCATTGGTTAAGATAAATGTATTCTGAAGTGTTGGCTAGTAGATGTTTATTCCCTGAGCCGATAATGCTTTACCAGGATGTGGTACCTATTACTTCATTGTGTATGCCTGCACCGCTTGCGGTGTATCAGGAAACCTGCCGAGGTAATGACGCATCCGCCCTGAACTTCACGGTTCATGGGTCACCATCTTACGGCGGCACTTCGGTTGTTATATTAGGTTAGTAGCTCTTCTATTTAGATTCATTTAGTTTATAATAAATGAGTGATAACCACTAAAAAGCCCCTTTTGTCATTGACGAAAGGGGCTTTTTTTATAGCTAATTTTCTTTATTATTAAACAATCACCACTATCAACTTACAACGTATGGACTATTCATCATTGGCTGATTTAGTAATCTTTTTCACATCTTTGGGGATGCTTTTGGCAGTACCATCAACGGTCGTATGCTGCTTGAATACATCACCAAATGGGTTTTGTTGCTGTTGACCAAATGGATTTTGACCATTCGTACCGCCTGCGCCGCCAAATGGGTTTTGACCACCCATACCACCAGCACCACCGAATGGATTTTGGCCGCCCATTTGTCCACCCATCTGCTTGGCCATCATTTCCATCATTTTTTGCTGATTATTCATGACGTAATTATTGGCAAAGTCTTTCAGTTTCTTTTGTACAGGTGGCAATATCACGAGTAACGCCAACAAATCACTAAGCACACCAGGAATCAGCAATAAAATACCTGCCGCCGCCATGGCCACACTTTTTATCATGGTTGACTCTTGCGGACGCATCGATGGGTTCATCATACCGCCAGCTTTCATCTGCTGTGCCATCGGATTGAGAGCGGCCAAGCCTTTACGCATGAGTGAGATGCCGATAACAGCAGCGATAATAAACCACATAAATACCCACCAACCACTCATAAACTGAGCAAGCAAATACCAAAGTAGCATTTCGATAATAAACCAAACGATGGCAATACCAACTATCTGACCCATAAAGTGTCGTCCTATAAGATAAAGTCTAAAAAATTGAGCGCCATGTAAATTTAAATGGCTAGCATATGATGTATATGGGGATTGATTGCTATACTATCAAACTTACGGCTAATTTTTAAGACATATAGTCAGTACAATATAATTTGGATACAAGGAAGGTGAGTAAAAGTACTACGAGTAGTAGGCTGAGCAAGTCTGACACCGTATCCGATTTATATAGGGTTGAATATAAAATAAAATGTAAGCAAGATGGAATACTATGGCAATTATTATTGGGATTGATCCAGGTTCACGCATGACCGGTTATGGCATCGTCCAACAGACAGGCGATAAACTCACTTATATCGATGCAGGGACCATTCGTACAGACACCAAAGAGATGCCTGAGCGCCTTAAACGTATTTTCAATGGTTTGACGCGTATTACTCAGCATCATATAAAATATGCAGAAGAGCCTATTTATACGGCTATCGAGCAAGTATTTATGGCAGAAAATCCAGACTCAGCGTTGAAGCTTGGCCAAGCACGTGGAGCGGCTATTGCTGCTATGGTGGCATTGGATTTGGAAGTATCAGAATATACCGCTCGCCAAATAAAACAAGCCGTTTGTGGCTATGGCGCAGCCGCCAAAGAGCAAGTACAAGAAATGGTTTGTCGCATACTGTCGTTAGACTTTATGCCGCAACAAGATGCTGCCGATGGTCTTGCTTGTGCCATTTGTCATGCGCATTCCAGCCATTCAATGAACAAATTGATACTAAACAGCGCCATGCGCGGACGCGGTGCTTCTAAGAAAAAGGGCCGCTGGCGTTTGACAGAAGAAGACTTAGGAAACTTACGTTAAAAAACAATATTTTTTACTGACTATAAACCAATAAATGATACTAAGTACAAAAAAACACGCACCATCTGGACGCGTGTTTTTTATTCTTGGTATTTAATCCGTTAAATACTTATTTTGCTACCGAACTTTCAATGACGGCATCCAATACATAAGCATAGTCTTCGGAACCATCACGATTAACACTTTCTGCCGTTTCACCATTGTCTAGCGGGTAGCGTTGTAGGCGTATCACCTCATCGTGCTTACCGTCATGCTGGTAACCGTCTATGTCACCCTTAAATGCTGCCCACTTACCTTCGCTGCTTTTAATACCTTGGTCGTCATAAGTAATGGGTCTAACTTGTAAGCACTTTTGTGAGCTATTGTCGTCACAAGGAACTTTCTGAGCATTTACGGCCCAAAATATGGTCTCACCTTTACTGTTGTATTTGGCTTGGGCTGTAAGCCTACCTTTCCATACCAAAGTTACAGAATCACTAGCAACTTGTGTCAATACTGGGTTTTCACCTTCATTAAGTTTTAGCTCACTACTACCCTGCATCATTGTGTTTAATTGACTCTCAGCGGCATCAAGATCACCACACGACATTTTAGTACTCATGCCATCTTCAATAGTCAAAGTATGCTTTTGTAATTGATAGGCAGCACTGATCGTATTACAGCCGACGCTATAATTTAGCGTATTTTGACCCTGATAGTGATTAAATGACAGTGTCACCTGATCTTTAATATCCATCAATGCACTTACTGGCTGCTCGGCAGAATCTTTCGCGCTGACCAACGTCCAGCGATGGCGAGACAAGTCAGTATTCAGCTTTTCTGTCGCGGTCAGTTCGGTGGTTTCGGAGGCATTAGTCGTCATATTAGTATCAGATTGCGCATTTTCACTCTCCGTCACATTGGTGTCTGCACCAACTTCACTCGTATCTGACATGCTATTTTCAGTAGGTGTAGCATCTTTTTGACACGCACTTAATGCCAAACTCGCTACCAATACGCTTGGTAATAAAAGCAACCTTAAAGCTGGTTTTGTGGTTCTAACTAACATAGTACATACCTATTAGAAAGCTTGTTCAACCTTCCTTCTCTAACGTCAATATTTTAAAGTAACCCATTTAAGTTTTTATCTTGATAGAAATTACTATAGCCCAGTCTAAATAAAAAAGAGTCATGCCTATTAACATAGCTACTGCTATAGTTTTAAATGGAATCGACTATATGTAGATGCCCACGGGCTCAGCTCATAAAACATACACGCCCTAGTCATCGAACGCTTTTAAAACATACTTTCTTGAATCAAGATAATTGAGTCACTATAACCTCGACCTCACTGTTTTATGTAATGAAATGTTTACTTTTATTATATATTTTAAAAAGGGCTTAATTTACTCATGGTTTAGTGCTAGCTATTTTAAGAGTCAAAAAAATAGCTAACATTTACTGTTAACTACCTTTTTACTCATTTTTGCTCATTGTTATGGTAAGCAGACTTTACGACAAGCTAAAATCAGTCGTTAGTCTCTGTTGGTTTGGCATTTGCCATATTTTTAATACTAAAACGCTCATTCATCATCTGATAAAAACGCGCTAAGTTCTCACCTTGCTCATTAGGATTCACTTTAAGGAGTTTGCCAAAATCTAAACCTAAATACAGCACAATGTCAGCAAAACTTAATTGTGCACCGACCAAGTACTCACGATCCTCTAAAATATTTTCGAAATAAGCGAGTGCTTTAACAGCACGGGCGATGGATGGCGCGACAAATTCTGGAACCTGCTCAACACGCTGGGCTTTAGATGGATGGCTGTGCTGAAAAGCCAGCATAAAATTATACAACACTTCAAACTCAGCAATACGGCGTAGAGAACACACTTGCGCACGTTGTACCACGTCGTTACCCATCACCGAGCGTTCACCGTAAACGCGATCTAGATATTCACATACTGCCTGCGAATCATTAAGTATGGTACCGTCATCTAACTCCAATACTGGCACTGTCTGCATCGGATTTATTTTAGTGAATGCCTCTGACATTTGCTCATTAGCAGCAAAATCAATATCGACCACATCAAGGTCATCGATATCATCAACATCAATACCTTTTGACGCTAATAAAATAAGGGCTTTACGGGGATTTGGCGCAGTACGGGTAACGTATAATTTCTTCATAACGAACTCCTGGTAAAATGGGCTAACAAGCGACCTACTCTTATCATCATAGCAAAACCATAACGCTGCTTGTTATGTGAATAGTAAAAAGCCCCATAACGTTACGTTATAGGGCTCTTTATTTTTAATCAACTGCAAATATCAAGTACGCTCAACTTATTTGTTAGGTGCAGGCGTGGTGCGTAAATACGGCTTAATTTCTGTATGACCTTTAGGATAATTTGCGGCAATATCTTCATTTTTAACACTTGGTGGAATGATAACGTCGTCGCCATCTTTCCAATCAACTGGTGTGGCGATGTTATATTCATCAGATAATTGCATTGCATCGATGACACGAACGATTTCATCAAAGTTACGGCCACAGCTGGCTGGATACGTCAGCGTTAAACGTACTTTTTTCTTAGGATCGATAATAAAAACACTTCTAACCGTCGCTGTGTTATCAGCATTTGGATGAATCATGTCATAAAGATCCGCTACTTTACGATCAGAGTCAGCGATAATAGGGAAGTTAACGGCAGTGCCTTGAGTTTCTTCGATATCACCTACCCAGCCTTTATGATCTTCTAAACCATCGACCGATAGTGCGATTGGTTTAACATTGCGCTTTTGGAACTCACCGCCTAATGCTGCGGTACGTCCAAGCTCAGTGGTACATACTGGAGTGTAATCTGCAGGATGTGAAAATAAAACCACCCAGTTATCTCCAGCCCAATCATAAAAATTGATATCACCTTCAGTGGTTGTCGCGTCAAAATTTGGTGCGCTATCACCTAAACGTAAATTTGCCATGTTTCATTCCTTATTTATATTAGTAATGAGCATTAAGACCTAAATCTATCCATACGCTCTATTATTATCAAACGTGCTCAGCTAATACTACACAATAACTTAAAGCACGTCAGCAAAAATTCTATTCTATCTTAGCAAACTGGTTATGAATGTCTTGTGATGGATTGTAATGCGGTTATTCCATTTATTACTAAGAAGAAAAGTAGATTTAATATAGTCAGTGAGAAGTAATATCGCTACATCACGTACTGCAGGTACCGTTTTTTCTAGCTTGCTGTGCCTACGCAGACAAAGGCTGCAAAAAAACTATACCCGCAGTATCGTAGCGTTTTTAAAGTATTTTGACTATAGTTTGACTGGACTACATTCTAAATCCCTCATTTTGAGAGAAAACATTATCATTTATAAAAAAGCCCATCTCCAGCGTACTAGAAATGGGCAAGCTTGCAAACCACTATTGTTTAGTAATACCTTAAATGAGCATTAGCGGCGCTAGCTTTTATAAGTTAAGCTGGTTTATAACTATCGCGCAGGCTGACGATTTGGTTGAAGACCGGCTTATCACCGCTGTGTTCTTCGCTATCAGAGATGAAGTAGCCTTCACGCTCAAACTGGAAACGCGTGCCAGCCTCAGCATTGGCAAGCGATGGCTCAACCACGGCCTCAAGCTCAGTCAACGAATTAGGGTTTAGCGCTTGATGCACATCAGCAACACTACTGGGGTCTTCAGCGCTGAATAGCTGCTCGTACATACGTACGGTGGCTGGCACGCCTTGACTGGCCGACACCCAATGAATCACGCCTTTAACCTTACGACCTTCAGGATTATTACCCAAAGTTGCTGGGTCAATCGTGGCTTTTAGCTCAATCACATTGCCAGCGTCATCTAGGATATGCTCAGTTACAGCCAACACATAGGTATTACGCAGACGAATCTCGTTTTTTTCTGGTGATAAACGCTTATAACCTGCTGGCGGCTCAATTTCGTAATCGCCTTGATCGATATAGAGCGTTTCAGTAAATGGAATCTCACGCTCGCCCATATCGACATTAGGGTGTTTCGGCTGAGTCAGCCATAAGGTTTGCGCGGCATCATCAAAACGCGCACTGACGCTATCAGCCTTTTGCGACTCCCAACTACTGACTGCTTCGGCAAAGTTAGTAATCGTCACTTTTAATGGTTTGAGCACTGCCATACCGCGCGCAGTGGTGGTTTCCAATGACTGACGAATGCTAAATTCTAATAAGCGAAAATCAACGACGCTGTCTACTTTGGTCACGCCGACACGCTCACAGAAGTCACGTAAGCCTTCTGGCGTATAACCACGGCGACGCATGCCAGCGATGGTAGGCATGCGCGGATCATCCCAACCGCTAACGATATTTTCATCAACCAGCTGCTTTAATTTGCGCTTACTGGTCATCGTATGATCGACATTTAAACGAGAGAACTCATACTGGTGCGGCGGTTGCTCAAAACCGATTTTTTCAACTGCCCAATCATAAAAGGGACGATGATCTTCAAATTCCAGCGTACACAACGAATGGGTAATACCTTCGAGCGCATCAGAGAGCGGATGGGCAAAGTCATACATCGGATAAATGCACCATTTATCACCGGTTTGATGATGTGCTTGATGCATGACGCGGTAGATAACGGGATCGCGCATATTCATATTTGGGCTTGCCATATCAATCTTGGCGCGCAATATCGCTTTACCTTCAGCGTACTTGCCATCTTTCATATCATTAAAGAGCTTGAGGTTTTCTTCGACACTAGCATCACGATATGGTGACGCTGTGCCTGTTTCGTTAAACGAACCACGACTCTCTTTGATCTGTTCAGGCGACTGCAAATCTACATACGCATCGCCCTGCTCAATTAATTGCACTGCCCATGCATACATTTGGTCAAAGTAGCCTGAGGCATGATGAGCTTCACCCGCCCACTCAAAGCCCAACCATTTCACATCGTTTTTGATATTATCAATATAGTCTTGCTTTTCTGCGGTTGGGTTGGTGTCATCAAAACGCAGATTACAGACACCGCCAAACTCTTTTGCCACGCCAAAGTTTAGGCAGATAGACTTTACATGACCGAGATGTAAATAACCGTTTGGCTCAGGTGGAAAGCGCGTGACAATTTGCTGATATTTTTGTGCACTGACATCTTCACGAATGATATTACGAATAAAATCGTTTTTTTGCTCGTCTTTTTGTGCATGGTTGCTTGAGTGCTCACTCATCGGGTATTGCTCCTAACGCAAATGGTCAATTCATGCGACGTGCCATCACGCCTCATGGAAAATTCAAACTAATCTATGAAATAAAACTAAGCCATTAAAACAACACTGGCTTATAAAAAACCTCAATCATGAAAACAACAGAGTATAAAAATCAAATTATTAGGGCGTGTCCTCATTTTGAAAATGGTGATAAAAATGAGATAAATTGCAGTCAAACAAGGAAAATAGTACAGATAATATCAAGATATTAGCCAGCTATTTAACGCAGTTTGGCAAGATTTAGCCATTTTTAGCCCATTTAGTTGATTTTGTTCAGATTGAGGACATGACCTAAGACGATATGTTTAAAAGTAATCAAAAATGGGTAAAGTTGCGTTATTCTATCAGCTTTTGCAAAGGCATTAACAGCCTGATACATGACACAGGATAAAAAAGCCGTTAGACTAGCCATAACTTTTTATTTACCAACTTTTTACCCACCACTTAACAGCGTCATTTTAGGCGCTGCAATCAAAAAGGAATATCTCATGGTAGACATGCCACCAGTAGTAGAGCTTGACACCAGTATGGGTGCGATCGTTATCGAACTCAACGAAGAAAAAGCCCCAAAAACGGTAGAGAACTTTTTAAACTACGTAAAATCTGGTCATTATGATGGCACGATTTTCCACCGCATCATTGACGGCTTTATGATTCAAGGCGGCGGAATGGACGCTGAGATGAATGAAAAAGCCACCAACAAGCCTATCGAAAACGAAGCTGACAATGGTTTAAAGAATGACAAAGGTACCCTCGCGATGGCGCGTACCCAAGACCCACATTCAGCAACCAGCCAGTTTTTTGTTAACGTAAAAGACAACGATTTCTTAAACCACTCTGGCAAAAACATGCAAGGCTGGGGCTATACCGTATTTGGTAAAGTCACAAGCGGTATGGACGTGATTGAAAAAATGCGCGGCGTACCTACTGGTCGTTTCGGCATGCATGCAGACGTACCAACAGAGCCAGTAACTATTAATTCAGCGACTATTATTTCTGAATAATCGTTAATTCTGAATAACAACTATTCGGTAAATTCTGATTATAAATCGTTACTTATGATTTATGAGGATAAAGATAAATGCAAAGTTTTAATCATTTAATCACAACCCGTCCTCATGAAGTGCGGCAAGTTTTGATTAGCGATTTGCATTTATCGCCTGAAGAGCCTGCCTTAGTGCAGGCTTTTTTGGCATTAGTTGATGACTGCATTGCTCTGCCAGCGCTAAAACGTCTGTTTATCTTAGGCGATTGGTTTGAGGTCTGGCTGGGTGATGACGTTTATTTATCGTTATCAGAAGATGAGCGCCAAACACATTGGCTTACACCGCTGATCGTTAAGTTAAAAAAGCTGCGGGTCGAAGGTTGCGAGGTACTAATCATGCATGGCAACCGTGATTTTTTATTAGGTCAGCCATTTTGTAGTTTATTCGGTGGTGAGCTTATTTATGAGCCTTATACTTTAGCTGTAGGTCAAGAAAACTATCGTTTAGAACACGGTGATGCACTCTGTACTGATGATAAAAAATATCAGTTTTTTCGTAAAATTATGCGCCATCGCTTAATCCAATGGTACTTGCTCAATAAATCGTTAGAGAAACGCTTGGCTATCGCTGATAACATGCGCCAAAAGAGTCAGGAAAACAATGCCAATAAAGCAGCATATATCATGGATGTTAATGAAGCGGCAGTGAACAAAGCTATTTATCACTTTGACGCCTTACTACATGGTCATACTCATCGTCCTGAAATCCACCAAAGTAATGAGGGTAAAACTCGCTATGTCCTTGGTGATTGGCGGCTATTAGATAGCGACACTCGCCAGCCAAAAGTCAGTGCGGTGATTGGTGCGATTACGACAGATATAAATGCAAATATTGACAGCCACTCTAATAATGCTGAATTTGGATTGTTCGAATTTAAACATTCAGTGTAGGGTGCGCCCTGCGCACCAAAGTCAGTGCGCGAGGCACACCCTACAACTTTCATAAAATAAGGGTCTACTAAACATTTAGTAGACCCTTATTTTATTCGGCTATTAATCCTGTGGCATCAATTTAAAAAAGTGCTGGCGATAGTGCTTTAGCTCACGGATAGAGTCGCGAATATCATCTAAAGCTAAGTGACTGCCACCTTTTTCAAAATTCTTTAGAATATCAGGACGCCAGCGGAAGCATAATTCTTTGATCGATGACACATCAAGGTTACGATAGTGAAAGAACCTCTCAAGCTCTGGCATTTGGCGCGCCATAAAGCGGCGGTCTTGGCAGATCGAATTGCCGCACATCGGTGATTTACCGCTGTCAACCCATTTATTCAGAAACTTGATGGTCTCAGCTTCAGCCTCTGCTAATGTCACCGTACTACGGCGCACACGGTCCACCAATCCTGACTGGCCATGTTGCTTGGTATTCCAATCGTCCATACCGTTTAGTTTACGATCAGATACTTTGATAGCAAATACAGGCCCTTCCGCAAGGACATTCAAATCCTCATCGGTAACGACAGTGGCAATCTCGATAATCTCGTCATTTAAGGTATCGAGTCCGGTCATTTCTAGGTCAATCCATACCAGCCCTTTTTTACCTTGGTTTTTGATTTTAATCTTGTTGGGGTGGTCACCGGTAGTCATAAAGTATCCTATGGTCAATAAAGTTTGAAGCAACTTTGGAGCAATTTTAATGAAACACATCAGATATAATTATTGATGCTTAAATCACAATATTTTGCATCTACGTTGTGCGCCCACTGATTTATAACCGCTAAAACGTTACAAAACCACTGTCTAGCGTAGGTGCTTTAAGCTGTATGTTAGCAAATTTTCACGCTACACTTAGCAATATTTTTTAATAGGTCACAAACCCATGGCATTAATCCGGCAACGTAAACTGACTAAACAGCAGATTCGGCGCATCGACAAACAACAACTGGCCAGTCAAGACAGCATCGATGATAGTTTGATGGATGGCGTGGTCATGGCGCATTATGGCAAGCAACTAGAAGTCCAAGTGACCAGCTTGCCTGCGGTGATACCAGTGCAACCAGAAATTGCACCCGATGATCCTGAGCCATTTTGGCAAGAGCTGGCGTTAGGCGATATCTGGCGTTGTCATGTACGTACCAATCTGCCGATGCTAGCCGCGGGCGACCAAGTACGCTGGAATGCGGACTCTAATACAGGATTTGGCCGTATCGAGTCAGTCAAACCGCGTACCTCTCTTGTCTCGCGTCCTGATCGCTATCATAAACTTAAACCTGTCGCCGCCAATGTCGATATTTTGGCCATTGTTTTTGCCCCGCTGCCTGCCGCTGCCCCAACCTTGATCGATCGCTACTTGGTTGTTTGTAATCATGCGGGCGTACAGCCGCTATTAGTGCTTAATAAAGCCGATTTACTGGCAGAAGAAAAGGGCGTCGATACCAATGAGTTATTAGCACAATATGCGGCGCTTGGTTATGAGAGCGTTTTGACCTCGGTCGATTGCCCTGAAAACGTCGCTGATAGCGATGAGCAAGAAGGCCTTGATGAATTAAAACGTTATATCGATAAAAAGCTGGTTATTTTTGCTGGTCAATCTGGCGTCGGTAAAAGTAGCTTAATCAATGCGCTACTACCTGAATCGGCTCAAAGCGTGAATATCATCTCTGATAACTCAAAACTTGGTCAACATACCACCACCACCAGCCGCTTATTGCCGTTTAATCCTGATGATTTAACCCAAGGTGGCATCGTCGACACGCCAGGTATACGCGAGTATGGTATTTGGCACTTAAGCCCTGATGATATTATTTCAGGCTTTGTCGAGCTTGCTCCATTGTCTGGTAACTGCCAGTTCCGCGATTGTCGCCATACCCATAACAGCAAAGGCTGTGCCTTATGGCAAGCGGTTGCTGATGGCGAAGTATTACAGCGCCGTGTTGAGAACTTGGTGACGCTAAGAGAAGAGGCGGATACCAAACCTTACTAATCGCGGCCTTATTAATTGTTAATCGCTAGGTTGACCATCGCACGTTTACTATGGTCGGGCTAATCGGTATAATAGCGCCTTGTTCAATATCATTAGGCTGTCTTCTCAGCTTAATCGAACGCTTAATTTTTTGGAGGTATGGTTTGGATCGTGCGCTGGAATTTGTGGGCAACCACCCGTTTTTATTTGGTATATTAGCCGTACTTGCTGTACTGTTTTTTGCGATTGAAAACAAACGTAGCGGCAAAAAAATATCGCCTAATACCCTTGGTATGATGGTTAACTCGCAAAATGCGCAGCTTATCGATATTCGCGCCAAAAAGAAATTTGAAACAGGTTATATCCAAGGCAGCCGCAACATACCCTTTACCAACCTCAAAGATCGCTTAGAAGAAATACGCGCCATTGAGCATCCTGTGATTATCATCTGCGATATGGGTGTACAAGCAGGTGCTGCCATTCAAATGATCGGCAAAAATAACGTCTATCGTTTAGAAGGCGGCATTGGCGGTTGGCAAGGTGCGGGTATGCCATTGGTTGGCTTAAAAGATGCCAAACCAAAAAGCAAAGGCAAAGCCAAGCCAAGTTTGCATAAATAATGAGTCTGTATAAACCATTAAATATAGTCTTAAGCTGATATTGACTGGTGGCTTATTAAGCCTAGCAAACAACCTAGCAAACAAAAGGCACCTTCTTCTAAGGTGTCTTTTTTTGTATGACATTTATGATACCGTCAGGTTTTTTCGGTTTGAACCGCTTGAATTTGCGAAGCTCATCCCCACTTTAAATAATGAGCCTCACCAAATATATTATTCATTTATTATTTGGTGGCTGGTTATAAGAATTATTATAAAATGATTGTTTATAATAAAACGCTTACCTCATAAACTTATAAATAAGGATTTATCATGACTGTATCTGTTAAAGTCTATACCACTCCTATCTGCCCATACTGCTCAAACGCCAAACAACTACTAAAAACCAAAGGCGTAGACTATGAAGAGATTGGCATGCATGACATGAGCAGCGAAGAACGCCAAGCACTGATGCAAAAAACCAATAACTATCGCACTGTGCCACAAATATTTGTTGGCGATACCTTTGTTGGTGGCTTTGATGAGCTCAATCAAATGAACCAACAAGGCAAACTTGACGAGCTATTGGCTGGTTAATTTGCTACCTTAGTCAACTGTCTGTCTTTATATTTGTAGAGATAGGCAGCATTACGGATAACATTCATTGGTAAAAATATCGAGATGAAATATCCAAACTCAGTCTCAATTTATATTACAATGATATTTTTCAATAACAATTTGCCCCATTATTTGATTCAATTTTAGAGGAATGACCATGGCTGAAGAACAAGCACAACCACAATTGGCACTAGAGCGCATTTATGTAAAAGACATGTCACTTGAGGTTCCAGGCGCTGGCGTATTTACCAAAGAGTGGAACCCAGAGCTTGATATCAATCTTTCTAGCAATGCTGAGAAGCTTGATGACGACCATTATCAAATCGTATTGACGGTCAGCGTTACGGCAAAGAATGCTGAAGAACCAGCTTTTATCGCTGAAGTTCATCAAGCGGGTATTTTCTTATTAAAAGATATCCCAGAAGATCAAATCGGTCAAATCCTTGGCGCTTATTGCCCTAATGTGCTATTCCCATATGCGCGTGAAGTCATCAGCGACATCGTAACACGTGGTAGCTTCCCGCAGTTATTGCTAGCACCAGTGAACTTTGACCAAGCTTATGCGCAAAGTCAGCAACAAGCACAAGTTGATGCCCAAGGTAATGCGTAAGTTTTAACCTTATAAAGTATTAGTTCATTAATACCTAAAAGCCGTTTACTTATTTGAGTAAGCGGTTTTTTTATGGGCATGTTTCAGTATGATTTTAAGTAATCCATAGATAAATTTTTTGCAGCCTCTGTCTGCGTAGGCACAGCAAGCTAGAAAAAACTGTACCAGCAGTACGTGATGTATCGATTTTACTTTTCACTGATTATATCTGTATTACTTTTCACCGACTTTATTATCATTAGACCTAAAAAAACCCTGCTCATTGGCAGGGTTCTCAAGCATTTCATCAATTGTCAAAAATCAATGATTAGCCTTTTAGAGCTGATAAGATTTGCTGTTTGACTTCATCGATGCCTTGAGTGCCATCAAATTTATCATAATTAGGCGCATCATCACCTTCTTTGGCTTTGTTTTGATAAAAACCAACAAGTGCTGACGTCTGCTCATGATAAGTGGCTAAACGGTCACGAATGGTCGACTCTTTGTCGTCTTCGCGCTGAATAAGTGCTTCGCCAGTCACATCATCGATGCCTTCTTGCTTTGGTGGATTGTGGTCGATGTGATAAACACGACCAGAACCTGCATGCTGGCGGCGACCAGACAGACGCTTAACAATTTCATCATCAGGAACACTGATTTCAATCACGTGATCAATTGCCACATTAGCATCTGCAAGCGCTTGAGCTTGTGGAATAGTACGTGGGAAACCATCTAAGATACAGCCATTGACACAATCAGGCTTAGCGATGCGTTCTTGCACTAGGTTAATGATAAGGTCATCAGAAACCAAACCACCAGCATTCATCACGTCTTTGGCTTGTTTACCAAGCTCACTGCCTTCTTTGATTGCGGCACGTAGCATATCGCCCGTTGAGATTTGCGGAATATCATATTCTTTAGAAATAAACTGAGCTTGGGTGCCTTTACCGGCGCCTGGTGGACCTAGCAAAATAATACGCATCATTACACGACTCTCCTTAATGGATAGGATTTTGGGACTAATAAAACTTAGGGATTGGTTGTTTGCCAAGCTACCTTACCTTGTGGCTTTAAAAAGCTCAAGTATTTTTAGCCTTGAGTCGGCAAGTTGCGATGACTTATCTGTTCATGGTTCATGTTGCGTGCCGTAGAAAATACCATGGCACGCATATATAAATCGCTTATATTTTTCTACTTATCCCTTAAGGAACCTGTTGATTAATCTCAACATTGGCCTGATTTTGGTCGGCGCTTATCACTACTGGATTGCCTGATAAGTCACCTGACTCTGCACTGGCATTGCCATTATGACTGACGCGAGCAATAACTGCTAATTGAACTTTATCAGCTCGAGCAGAGGCAAGCGTACGCTCAGGCATCATCGCATCTAAGTCACTTAGGCTAATCGTTACCTTCCCTTGCTTAATGACACTAATCGGTAAACGCTTAGCAGCAAACGGTGGGCCACCTTGCACGTCACGTATCGCTATAAATAATACATCATCGGCTTCGATTAATGGCAGTAGGCTAGAATTGATAGATACGGTCACTTCAACGCCTTCAGATGCTTGTTGCTGCTGAGCGGTCACATTGGCACTTAATTCATCTAAACTCGCCAGCGCTTGGGTATGTTCGCCAGGCTTAGCCGCAATACTGTCACGCAAACGCTTAATCCAGCCTTGTGCTTGCTCAAAGTTATTACTACGTGCCTCACCCATTGCCATGAGCATTTGCGCGCCTTCATGCTCTGGATTTTTGGCCAATACGTCTTTTAATACACGGCGACTCGTCGTATCCAGCTGACCTTTATTAGCAAAGAAACTAATCTGCGCATAGGTCGTGGCAATTTCTTCGTTGTCAGGCGATAAACGATAAGCGCGTGACAAGGCTTCTAATGCTGAATCGGTGGCCTCTAACGATAAGAAAAGCTCAGACAGACGCATCCAGCGATTGGGATCATCAGCATGACGATAAACGTTGGTCTGCATCGCACTGATTAGCTGCGTACCATCTTCAATCGCCCAGGCTGGCGGCTGATCAATCTTGCCTGTTAATAAATCATCGGCAACTTGACTGACTTTGTCCTCAGCGGTCCAAAGATCAAACACAGGTGTGCGGTCACCGATCATCAGATAGGCCATAGCCGCCAGAACAGGCACCCAAACCATGATAATCAATCGACTCTTAATACCAGGCGTGACCATCGGTGTGACTTCGCGTTGAGCATCTAGTAATTGACGTTCAAGCTCAAGTTTTTGGTTTTGATAGTGACTGTCATCGATAGTGCCACTGTCTTTATCCACCTTTAATTCTGCTAAACGCTCACGGAATACAGCGATATTGATATCTAATAGTTGATTATCGACAGGTTTTTCTTGCGAACGTGATGCTCGTAACCACGGCATGATAGTGATAACCGCAAGTATTAAGGCCAGAAATAAGCTTAGAGCAATAAATAAGCCAGCAGTAGAAAATAGGGTCATTTTTTGTCCTCGAGGCTTGTGATGTCATGATCATTTTTGTCCTTGCTATCATTGGAATCAGTACGTGATAACAAGCGATCAAGTTCGGCTTTCTCAGCAGCAGATAATGCAGTAGCGGTATTATTTGCCGCCCCTCCACTCTCACCACTAGCAACAAGCTGACGCCGCTTGCTGTGCCAAAACCAACCGATCAGCAGAATAATGAGTAACAATGGCGGAAAAAACCATAAAATCCATGTTGACGGGCGTACGGGCGGCTTATAACTGATAAAGTCGCCATAACGTTCTTGCATATAGTCGCGAATCTCGCCATCGCTACGACCATCTTTTACCAAGTCATACGTTTTTTGTTTTAAATCTTGGGCAATGGGGGCATCAGAAGCCGCCAAGTTTTGATTTTGGCATTTCGGACAGCGTAGCTCTTCGATCAGACCACGATACTGCGCTTCTTGTTGGACAGAATCAAAGTTATAAACTTCAATTGCCGCATAGCTTGTCATACTTAGTAAACAGGCAATAATTAGGCTCGCTACTTTTATCGTAACGGCCTTTATTGAATGGGCTATCATTTGCACACCTCTTCAACCTGAATAGGATCTGGACTGACGTTATTATCATTGGCTTTATTGAGTACCGTCAAGCAAGGCTCGATACGACTTTGCCAGTTGCTCTCATTGACCTCACCAATAATATGCTGGCGAATAACACCTTCACCATCGACAACGAAAGTCTCAGGCGCACCCGTCAAACCCAGATCCAGAGCAAACTGCCCTGACAAATCCTGAATAGACATCGAAAAGGGATCGCCACCTCGGTTCAGATAACCGAAGGCATCACCAATATCATCTTTATAATTAACACCCACCAAATTGACACCGCGCTCTTCTAATTGCATTAAAAAAGGATGTTCGATGATACACGTGGGGCACCAAGAGCCCCAAATATTCATCAAAAATGGCTCATCAGGTAGATTGTCATTGGTCATGATACGACTGGTATCTGATAACAATGGCAGCTCAAAAGTAGGCACTGGCCGCTCAAGTGCGGTATTGGTGACGATATCCGTCGGCTTACCCAAACGCATATACAGCATCACAAACAAACCAATAAAGACAATCAACGGAATTAAAAACCATATCTTCAGCTGATTTTTATTCATGGTCTTTGTGCCGCCTTGCTTAGCCTGTTTGTCAGAGGAATTATTTGATTGACTCATATTAATTATCCCCGGGCTTTACTGCTGATGTATCCAAATCAGCAGCCGTCGCAAAGCCTGATTTTTTGGCCGCTATTTGGGCCGCTGTCTTGGTTTTTTTAATACGATAACGACTATCAAGCATACTTAATACAGCACCGAACGCCATGATAAGTGCACCAAGCCATATCCAACGAATAAGCGGTTTGACATAAATACGCACTGCCCATTCGTTGCTATTTACAGCGATAGGCTCGCCCAGTGCTACGTACACATCGCGCAGCAGACTGTCATCAATCGCCGCTTCGGTCATTGGCATCATGCTAATAATATAGTTACGTTTTTCAGGGTATAACGTGGTCACAGCACGGCCATCTTTAGTCACTTCGACTTCAGCTTGGGTCGCATCATAGTTACTGCCTTTGACTTCACGGAAGCCTTTAACGGTGAAGTCGTAACCTTGGACATGGACACTATCATTTGGCCCCAATGCCACATCACGCTCGATACTTAAGGTGCTGGTAAATGCCACACCAATGACGGCAATGACCACACCGAGATGAGCAGTCTGTTGCCCCCAATAGCTCAGGCGTAATTGACCTAAGCCTTTGAGTCGACTTGGTGCATTTTTGGTTTTGTCTCTAAAGTCAACAACCATCCATAGTAACACCCAAAAACTGACTGCTAGCGTCACACCGATATTGAGCATCGCCGATGGGCTTGTAAAGTAAGTGATAATCGCCGCCAACACTAAGCTACTTACGGCGATGACCATACCAGCGCCCAATAGCGGTCGACTGTCTTTCTTCCAGCGAATATTAGAACCCATGCCCATCGCTACCAATAGCAACCACGTTAATGGCACAAATAGCGCATTGAAATACGGAGGGCCCACCGATACCTGACCTAGATTAAAGGCATCAGCAATAATAGGATAAAGTGTACCGAGTAGTACGACTAACGTTGAAATCAAAATGATAACGTTATTAATCACCAAAAATGACTCACGGGAAATCAACTGATATTGGCTTTCAACGGTCAAACGCCAGCCACGTAACGCAAACATCAGCAAACCACCACCAACGATGACGCCAAGAATGATTAAAACGACTAGACCACGCGTCGGGTCAGCGGCAAATGAATGCACTGAGGTAATAACGCCTGAACGCACAAGGAAGGTACCCAGCAAACTGAGTGCAAATGCAAAAATAGCTAGCATGATCGTCCATGCCTTAAAGACACCTCGCTTTTCAGTGACCGCAAGCGAATGCAGCAGGGCAATACCAACCAACCACGGCATCAACGAAGCATTCTCTACTGGATCCCAGAACCACCAACCACCCCAGCCAAGCTCATAGTAAGCCCACCACGAGCCAAGCGCGATACCAACGGTCAAAAAGCCCCAAGCCGCTAGTGCCCATGGTCGCGACCAGCGGGTCCATACCGCATCTAAACGACCTTCCCACAGCGCCGCCATACAAAAAGCGAATGGTACGACCAAGCCTACATAACCCATATAAAGCATCGGTGGATGAATAATCAAACCAAAATCTTGTAGCACAGGGTTTAGATCTGCGCCATCGACAGGAAGGTTAGGTAGCGTACGTTCAAACGGTGACGAGGTAAAGATAAGCATCGCCAGCATCATCATCTGCACGCCAGCCAATATTACCAAGACCCGCGCACGCATAGACAACGGCAGACCACGGCTGAAATAAGAAACCAGCGCACACCACGTGGCCATGATGGTCATCCATAACAATAGTGAACCTTCATGCCCGCCCCACGTCGCCGACAGCTTATAGTACCAAGGCAGCAACGTGTTGGAATGTTGAGAGACATAAATGAGGCTAAAGTCATTGTAATAAAAGCCTGCCATCAACGCGCCAAATGAGGTGATCATCGCCGCAAATTGCGCCCAGGCAAGACTTGGTGCCAGACGCTGCCAAGCAACGTGATCGCGCATGACGCCAATGGTTGGTAACACTACCTGCAAAATCGCCAATACAAGGGCGGCCAGCAAGGCAAAATAACCCAATTCTGTGATTAACATACGGTCTAACCTTGTTTACCTTAATACGGTCATTGTTTATTTTATAGATTGGACTTTTAGGATGTATTGAACAGTCAACTATGGCATTGCTGACTATGGGCACTGCTGATAATAACTGCCCAACACGCCCTAAGATCGGCAAAAGTATCCAGCATTTATCATTACTATTTATACTGTTACGATTTTGCCTCTAGCCATTGCAACTTGGGCGCTTACAGCATGGTACATTAGCGGCAACTTGTCACATTGATGTATCCACTCTGTATGTAATGTGTATAAAAAATATAAAAGCCTATTCATTATTGCATCGAGGGAAAAAACACCAAGACCAGATGTAACCAACCCGCCAAAAACCCTGTTAGCCCCCCCAAAACAATCAAAGTCATCTCGTCTTCCCGAAACGCTGGACGTAATAGGTTTTGAAATTCATTTGGCGTCAGAGCGCGAATCCGATCACGAAACAGCCCAAATATTTTACTGGCACGACTTTCATTGAGCTCAGGGTCACGCAGCGGTACCATCGTCGCGACAATAGACTTATCAATAATGGTGTTTTTTAATTGCCCATACTCACGGCGACCTAAGCCCACACGTAGCGTGGTACGAATCACTGGCGACTCTAGCACTTCGTATAAATGGGACTTCATTAAATCACGCGTTTGCGCTGCACGGTCACCATACATCATCTCATTCATGATGTTCTCAAGTGTCACCAAATCATTTACCACAATCTCTGCGAACACCTCAGAAACTTCCTCTTGGCGCTTCATAAAACCGCCTTGTAGACGATACTGCGCGATATGTGGCATCTGAAGCTTAATAAAGGGAAAACCACGCTGCACGGTAAAAAACTTCAAATAAGGAATAAAATGTGGTTCTACTGGATTAAAGACCATCCAGATAGCAATCCAGTTGGTCAGAAAACCCCAAATTGCGGCAAAAAATGGCACCGTCCAATGCTGCGGCACCACCAAAAATATAAACATTTGGATAATACCAAAGATCAAACCAATCAAGGCACTAATATGCCAAATAAAATTGATCTCTTTTTGGCCTACTTTTAAAAACATATCCACCATCAAACGGCGATCGTTTTCCATCGTATTGACAATCATTTTACGCATATCGACCAAGTCTTCGACATGATAGGTCAAATCAGTGACCAAAGACTGCATAATACTGGGCAGCTCTTTGTGCGCTTGGGCATAAACTCGGCGTTTTAGGGCATAAGGCAGATTGCCCCACAGCGCTGGCGAGTGCTCCAGCATGATTTCATCGATCAATGGCTCAAGGTTTTTATCCACGGTATCAGTGATAAACACTGCCATCTGCTCAGGCTCCATCGCCTGAAAAAACTCATCGAGCGAGCCAAGTTTTGAGAGCGTTTGGTCAACGATAACCCCAGATATCTTGCCCGCCTTTCTTGGGACAATACCCTGCCAGCCGATACCCGACAGCCCAAAAAATGGAAAGTTTGGAATACGAATACCCCAGAACTTAATCGGATAGAACAGCATTTTCAGCGCCATCCACACATGTATCCAAGTAACGAATGCCGTCACTGGTGGAATAGTCAGCATGGCAAGAAACTCTGGGTGTTCAGCTATCGTCTGCCACAATGAAGTTGCATCCATGACTTATCTTGTCCCTGACAGGTTAATTATCGTTGCTCATAAATAGCTTAAGAAAAACATCTTAAGCTAATAAGAACGCTTAAAAAAGACGTTCGGCCCATATAACTACTATGAAATAAATCGCCTGATTTTAGCATACTTGCTATTCATTAGCACACGGTGACCCTAGTCAAGTTGTGACTAGAGATAACACGTTTCGTCCGTTGCCCTCACAGTGAA
Source organism: Psychrobacter sp. FME5 (assembly GCF_014861375.1). Classification (NCBI taxonomy): domain Bacteria; kingdom Pseudomonadati; phylum Pseudomonadota; class Gammaproteobacteria; order Moraxellales; family Moraxellaceae; genus Psychrobacter; species Psychrobacter sp. FME5. The sequence continues at coordinate 33,891 of NZ_RRYX01000017.1, forward strand.
AGCATTAAAATAGGTTAGTATTAAGACTTGTACTGCACACGACAAAACAATTGACCGACTACTGCGTCTTTTCAGTTGTTCTGTTATAATTTACAATACAACAATAGCAGATAATTGCATTCACATAGTGACATCATAATGTTAAGCCATATCAATCTATCTATTTGAAATTCTTTGTATTATTCTTTATGCTTACCGCCTTTTAATGAAACGCCCCGCCCACCTATCTATACTTTCTATACCTTTTTATTGACTCACTGACCGTTTGGGCCCTAACTTTATATGAATAAACCACTAACTCCCGCCGCCGAACAGGTCAATCGTATTTTTGCCAATCGTATTATTATCTTTGGGATTGTGATAGTTATTGGTTTGGGCGGCCTCATCATGCGTTATGGCTATTTGCAAGTCTACGCTCATGATAAATACACCACACAGGCTGATAATAACCGTATTAAACTGATATCGGCTCCGCCAAGTCGTGGTTATATTTACGACCGCAACGGGGTGATATTGGCAGACAACCAGCCTGTATTTACGGCAATGTTAAGTCCTGATGAAGTCGAAAACCCAGAGCGGACCTTAAATTTACTTGCCCCTATCTTTGAGCTAACGGATGAAAACATTACCGATATTTTAGCGCGGCTAAGTAAAAGTAAAAATGACCCAGTGACTATCAAGATTGACTTAACTGAAGCTCAATTAGCACAGTTCAGTGAACGTAAACCTTTTTTTCGCGGGGTGACCATTCAGAGTAAGCTGACGCGCTCTTACCCTTATGATGAATTATTCGCGCACGTTATCGGCTATGTCGGACGCATCAATGACAAAGAAACCAAGCGTATAGATAAAGATCGTTATGCGGGTACTGACCTTATCGGTAAAATCGGTATCGAGGATTACTATGAAGATATCTTGCTCGGTCAACCTGGTTATCAGTCGGTCGAGACCGATGCCTATGGCAATATTTTACGTCAATTAGATACCAAGCCACCCATAGCAGGTAATGATATTACCTTGAGCCTAGATTATGGCTTACAGACCGTCGCCCAGCAGCAGCTTGACGGTCGTCGCGGTGCGATTGTGGCAATAGATCCCCAAAATGGTGACGTATTGGCCTTTGTTAGTAATCCAAGCTACAACCCTAACCCTTTTATCTCGGGTATCTCATTTAAAGACTACGGCGCGCTGCGAGACGATCTTGATCAGCCACTGTATAACCGTGCGCTACAAGGGAATTACCCACCTGGCTCGACTATCAAACCTTTTGAAGGCTTAGGCGGCATTCATTACGGTCTACGTAACTGGGAAACAACTATTTATGATCCCGGTTATTTCAGCCTGCCGGGTGACTCACACCGTTTTCGAGATTGGAAGCGCGGCGGTCACGGTACTGTCAACCTAAAGAAATCTATCGTGATGTCAGTCGATACTTATTATTATAAGTTGGCGTATGAAATGGGCATTCAACGCTTGCACGACTGGATGGTGCGCTTTGGTTTTGGCGAAAAGAGCGGCATTGATTTACCTAACGAAAAACCAGGAATCATGCCCTCACCAAAATGGAAAAAGGATACCTACGATAAGGGCTGGCTACCGGGTGAGACGATCTCTGTCAGTATTGGTCAAGGTTATTTCTTAGCCACGCCGTTACAAATTGCAAATGCGACCGCCATGACGGCCAACAAAGGCAACCACATTACCCCGCATCTATTAAAAAGCAGCGACGGTGCGGCTGCAGTGAACGTCATCACCAAGCCTGATGGCAAAATCGAATACAATGGTCAGCCTTCTGATTGGACGCGCATGCACGATGCGATGGAAGAAACCGTCAAAAATGGTACGGCACGGCGCGCTTATAACCCACGCTATCGTACCGCCGGTAAATCCGGAACCGCGCAAGTAAAATCCATTGCCCAAGGTAAAAGTTACAATAAAGCAGCGTTAGATTCTCGCCACTGGGATCACGCTTGGTTCAATGGTTTTGCGCCCGTAGAAGATCCCCAGATCGCCATTGCTATTTTGGTCGAAAACGGTGGTGGTGGCGGTGCTGTTGCCGCTCCCATCGGTCGTGAACTGTTTGATTATTGGGTATTGCAACGTAAAACCAATCCTATTTTGCCACCATCAGCGGATGAGCTTAAAGCCATTAAACGTCAAAAAGCTTTTGACAAAGCCATCAGTGATGCGCTGCGTGACAAAGAAGACAAAGCGCTTGCCGAACAACAGGCACTGGCTGAGCAGGCACAAGCAACAACGCCCGAGTAAAACATTGCTAACGAGACAACATTATCGAAATTACATTATTGAGATTACATAATGAAAAAAAACTCAAGCGGCCGCACACCTAAAAGCCGCACACCAAAAAAAAGCCCTAAAGCAAAAAATGCGGCGGGTGATGTGCGCATCATTGGCGGTCAGTTTAAACGCCGAATTGTGAGCTTTATCGATGCAGAGGGCTTACGTCCGACGCCAGACCGTCTACGGGAGACCTTGTTTAACTGGTTACTGGCTGATATTCATAGTGCGCGCGTCCTAGATAGCTGTGCCGGTAGCGGCGTGCTGGGATTTGAGTCTTTATCACGTGGCGCGGCTCATTGCACTTTTATCGAGATGAATGCGACCCAGAGCCAAATGCTACGCCAAAGCGCCGAGCAACTGCGTCTTGAACCATCCACTTATCAAATAATTCACGGCACAGCTGAGCAAGTATTATCTCAGCATCAACCTACTCAGGCTCGTTTTGATATCGTCTTTATCGACCCCCCTTATGCCCAGGATTTGTGGCAGCCTATTTTGACCGCACTCATCACTCAGTCGTTAATCGACGCAGACACATTAATTTATTTAGAAGCGGATAAAGATTTAACCATTCAATTAAATAAATTGGCAGAAACTCTTGCGGCTGAAACAAAGACAACGCAAGGTATGATCGGTTTTGAGTGCCTAAAACACACCAAAGTTGGACAAGTTGTCGCTGGACTTTATCGTCTATCATCGTCATAATTGTCGGGTTAATGAAACCATTAATAAATTTCAAATGTTTAAAACCGCTAAAAACTGGCCAACGCTGCAGTTTAATGTATATAAGGCGAAAATAAACCCCAATGCAGCTTGCAAGCGTAGGCGCTACTGCTTATAATGTGCAGTCTGTTTTTTGAGAGCCCCGTTCCCAGCTAAACTCTCAACGAATTCTAATTTTAAGGTTTTATCATGAAAACACTTAGTGCAAAACCAGCTGAAGTGACCCATGACTGGTATGTCGTAGATGCTGACGGCAAAACCCTTGGTCGCTTAGCCACTCAAATTGCTACTCGCTTACGTGGCAAGCATAAAACTTCTTATACTCCGCACGTAGATACTGGTGACTTTATTGTTGTCATCAATGCAGAAAAAATCGCGGTAACGGGTAAAAAAGCGCAAGATAAAAAGTACTATCGTCACACTGGCTACCCAGGCGGCATTAAAGAAACCAACTTCACAAAGCTGCTTGCAAATAAGCCTGAAGATGTTCTACATAAAGCAGTTAAGGGTATGCTTCCAAAGGGCCCTCTTGGCTATGCGATGATCAAGAAGCTGAAACTATATGCGGGTACTGAACATCCACATACTGCACAGCAACCTAAAGAACTAGACATCTAAGGATATACTTATGGAACGCAATTACGGAACTGGTCGCCGCAAGACGTCTACTGCTCGTGTCTTTTTAGCGAAAGGTACTGGTGCTATCGTTATTAACGGTAAGCCACTTGAAGAATACTTCAGCCGCGAAACTTCACAAATGGTCGTTCGTCAGCCACTAGAGTTGCTTGAGTCTACTAACGCTTATGACGTTTATATCACTGTGAAAGGTGGTGGTATGACTGGTCAAGCTGGCGCAATCCGCCACGGTATCACTCGTGCACTAATTGAGTTAGACGACACCAACAAGCCTGCTCTTAAAGCAGCTGGCTTCGTGACTCGTGACTCACGTCAAGTTGAACGTAAGAAATTGGGTCTACGTAAAGCACGTAAACGTCCACAATTCTCAAAACGTTAATCAAAGCTATCTCTTACTTTTTTGCCACTGTTGTCTTTATCTCAGAGCGACAGTTGCAGTATTAAAGAAAAGAGTAGATTTGCAAAGCCTTATAAGCTGGTCACAGCTTATAAGGCTTTTTTATGCCTGATACTTTTATAAAAACAGTATTCTTATAAAAAATGGCTTTATAAAGATGATCGTTTTTAAAGGAAACTCACTTTCATTAAAATCAATTTTTACCTACGACTACTTTGGCGATAAATCTCCCATCACAAGGCACAAACCGCCTTGCAAAGCTGCGCTTATTACCCCATCATAATAATAACTTTTCAGTATTAGTAACCATGTTATGAAAGCGCCTGAACAATACGATCCCAGCAAACCTTCTGCAACAGGCAGTACGCCACCGCCGAATACGCAGAAACCTGCCAAGTCGCCAGCGATACCGGCTGGCATGCCGACGATTACCCAAAATCATAAGCGCACAGCACCCATAGAAAAAAAGCCCTTTCAATGGCAGTTTTTATTGCCTAAATATTGGGGTATTTGGCTGCTGGCAGCGATGGTTTTACCCCTGATATATTTGCCATTACGTTGGCAGTTTTGGTTAGGTCGTAAGCTCGGCATGTTAATCTATAATACAGTAGGCTCGCGTCGACGTGATACGCTCATTAATCTGAGACTGGCCTTTCCCGAAAAGCCCGAAGCTGAGCGAGAGCTGATGGCCAAGCAGGTTTTTGTCAATCAGGGCATTGGTGTGTTTGAAACCTTATGTGCATGGTTCCGACCAAATGTTTTTACCCGCACCGTTTCTATCTCTGGATTACAGCATCTTGTTAATGCCCAAAACGAGGGTCGCCCAGTTATTCTGCTAGGCGCTCACTACACCATGCTTGATTTGGGCGGTTTATTTTGTGCGCAATTCTTCCCTGTGGATTGCATGTATCGTCCACAAAACAATCCGCTTCTTGATTGGTTTATTTATAACGGTCGTACTAACATTTTTGGCAAGCAGATTGCCAGCCGTGACATGCGTAGCCTTGTTAATTCTATCAAAGCCAAACATGTGATTTGGTACTCGCCTGACCAAGATTATGGTCTTAAGCAAGGTGTCATGGCGCCGTTCTTTGGTGTGCCCGCTGCTACTATTACTGCTTCGCGGCGTATAGCTAAATTAGGCAACAAAGCACACCCACCAGCATTAATGGCACTGCATACTTATCGCCAAACACCTGATAACTTGCCTAAAGGCAAACGTCCGCATTATCATCTGACCATTACGCCAGAGCTTGACAACTATCCAAGTAATGACGAAGTGACTGATGCCACGCGCATTAATGAGTTACTGGAAGGTTTGATTCGTATCGATCCAACCCAGTGGATGTGGTTTCATCGTCGTTTCAAAAATGGCCCTAATGGTCGTACGGATACCTATAAGTAATTAGGGAAAATTTGCTATACTTTGTGCTAATATTTTGTGCTATTCATAATATATAAATAGCCACATAAATATCCTACATTGATAATAATCTGATAAACAAAAACTTTATAAATAAATAACGGATGTTCCATGAGTAATAACCGCACTTCTGATAAGCAGAATTCCAACAGCCAAACTTCTGATGATTCAACACAGAGCAAACGCATTTTAACGGGTATCAAACCGACCGGCACCCTACATTTGGGCAATTACGTTGGTGCTATTCGTCCAGCGATTCAGTCTATTCAAAATAGTGACGACGAAGCGTTTTTCTTTTTGGCAGATTATCATGGCATTATTGGCTGTTACGACCCTGCCGTTATTCATGAATCAACCAAAGCCATTGCGGCGACTTGGATTGCCTGTGGTCTTGACCCTGAGCGCGTGACTTTTTATCGTCAATCAGATGTGCCCGAAATTCCCGAACTGGCTTGGATTTTAAACTGTTCATGCGCCAAAGGCTTAATGAATCGTGCCCATGCTTATAAAGCGGCAGTCGATATCAATATGGAAAAAGAAGATGTCGATCCTGACCAAGGCATTAATATGGGGCTATTTGGCTATCCGGTACTCATGGCAGCAGACATCTTGATGTTTAACGCCACTCATGTGCCGGTTGGGCGCGACCAGATTCAGCATATTGAGATGGCACGTGACATCGCTGGTACCTTTAACCATCGCTACAAAACGCTGTTTACGCTACCCTCAGCGGTCGTTGATGATAATATCCCGCTATTGACTGGTCTTGATGGCCGTAAGATGAGTAAAAGCTATGGCAATACCATTCCTCTATTTGGTGAGCCTAACCCGCAAGTGAACCCTGAAAAACAGATGCATAAAGCCATCATGAAAATTGTAACCAACTCACAATTGCCTGCGGAACCAAAAGACGCTGACGATTCGGCTATTTTTGAGATTTATAAAGCTTTTGCTACTCCTGAAGAGATTGCCGATATGCGTACGCAGTTTGCTGCTGGGATTGGCTGGGGTGATGCCAAACAAGCCTTGTTTGATAAAATCAATGCCGAGATTGCCCCATTCCGCGAGCGTTATCAAGAACTGATGGCCAACCCAAAAGAGTTAGAAGAGATTTTACAAATGGGTGCGGACAAAGCCCGTCGCCACAGCCGTAAACAATTAGACAAAACTCGCCGTGCTATTGGTATCCGTCCCCTCGCCAAACTTAAATAATCATTTGGTTATGACAATAGAATACCATCATGCAAAGTGAACGATTAGCCGAACCTAGCGCAGAGGTTCAAGATATGTCTCTGCGCATCTACCAGACGCCTGTACAACATCTGCCAGAAGATCTGTATGTACCGCCGCAAGCATTTGCCATTTGGTTGGAGCAGTTTGCGGGGCCATTAGACTTTTTGTTATATCTGGTCAAAAAAAATAATGTTGATTTGACCCAAATGCAGATACTGCCCATCACTGAGCAGTATCTAGCTTATATTAGCGAGTTGGATACTGCTCATTTTGAATTGGCAGGTGATTATCTGCTGATGGCGTCGACATTGATTGCAATCAAAACTGAGCTACTGTTACCTAAGCCAGAAACGCCTACTGATGAGCGTGACCCAAAAGCTGAGCTGATAGAGCGTCTCGAAGAATATGCGCAAATTAAAGTAGCCAGTCAGCGCTTGGACAGTCTTATTCGTCTTGAGCGTGATGTGTTCTTGTCACTGGTTAGTATGCCCAATCAAGATATTATGAATGCTGAGCTACCCAACTATTCGCCTAATATGTTGATTGATAGCTTATTTAAAATGCAGCTACAGCCCGATTATCAAATGCATAGTATTAAAGCCGATACCGTTCCGCTCTCTGACCGTATCGCCAGTATCAGTCGCCAACTAAGCACTGATGGCACCTGCTCCTTTTATGAGTTACTAGATAAGACACAAGGCAAGATAGGTGTGGTGGTCAGCTTTGTCGCGGTGCTGGAGCTGATGAAGCGGCAACTGATTGGTGTAGTGGGCTCTGAGTTAGAAAGCACTCCCCCCACTGATGATGACGATATAAAAGACAATCAAATTAAACCGCTAAAATTACAGTGGCTGGCTTAATGGTTTTTAAAAGAGAAAGTTTCTAATGGCAGATATTGACGATATAACGCACGATGATAGAAAACAAAAACGGATATTAACCGCCGTAACGCCATCGACGATAGAACAGCATCAATATATTGAAGGTATAAGCAAGCATATCGAAGTATTATTACACGCCTCAGAATCACCGCTCACTACCAATACTCTAAAGAAGCACCTGTCCCTATCTACTAAAGAGCTAACTCAAGCTTTAGCGTTACTACAACAACGCTTAGACACGGGTGTGCTGAGCTTACATGAGACGGCCAGTGGTTATCGGCTGCAAGTCTCTGATAGCTATAGCAGCTTAATCCAGCGCGTGTTTCCGCAACGTCAAGAACGCCTGAGCCAAGCGTTGCTTGAAACGCTGAGCGTCATTGCCTATAAGCAGCCAGTGACACGCAGCGACATAGAACATGTGCGCGGTGTGACATTATCAAGCAATATTTTGCGCCAATTGTTTGATAAAGGTTGGATCATCGAGGACGGTTATAAAGAAACGCTAGGGCGTCCAGCGTTATTACACACCACCGCGCAGTTTTTAGATGCCTTTGGATTGAGTCATTTAGACCAGTTGCCACCGATGCCGGATATGAATGCCATCAAAGCGATGTCCTAGATAATTTAAAACAAGACTCGTATATCATATATATTGGCATAATAAAAAAGGACATACCATTTAGGTATGTCCTTTTTTATTATCCTAATCGCTAAAGTTTTGATTATACGTCAGCGACTGGCTCCTACCAATAAGCGCTTAATGATTACTTATTAACTGCTTATTGATTAATGACATCAACGCCTTTAGGCGGGGTGAATTTAAATTGGCTACTATTGATACTCGGATTCATTTTGATACCACTGAATTTAATCGTCGTGGTTTGACCAAGGCTATCATTCAATACCATCATGACTGGCTTACCACCATTAAAGCTCATAGATAAGCTTTTAAAGCTGGCACTATCTGACTTAGGATACAGCACATAATAGTTTTTATTGCCATACGGCTGAGTGATTTTGAAGTTTTTATCAATCTTATTTGGCTCGCCTGATAATAGTAGTGCTGGGGTATTACCAACTTGACTATCAACATTTTGCTTAGTGGCTTGCTCCAAATCCTTATCATAAACCCACATAGAGTTGCCATTGGCAATGATTAGTTGCTCTGATGGTGATTTGGTTTCCCAGCGAAAGTTATTTGGGCGCTGAACACTCATTGAGCCAGAAAAAGTACCACTATTGGCGCCTTTTGTGGTTTGGCTAAAGTTCGCCGTCATGCTTTTAGTGTTCGCCAACAGTTTATTTAAGCGTTTGGCAGCGGTTAGATTGTCAGCAGGTGCCGCTGTTGCTGATTGTGTTAATGCCATCATAGGAGCAGCAACACCGAGCGACGTCATCAATATGCCCGTTAACGCCCCACCCATCACTTTTTGTTTTAACGTTGTGTTCTGTTTAATCGATTTGTTCGTTGATAAAGTCATGATAAATCCTCTCTAAAAATGCAAAATAGCTTAAAAAATAAAATGTTTTATTAGGGGCTGTATAGAATTCAAATCAGCGGCAGCCAGATAAAGACACAAGCGAGAATTACGGCAGCCTCATAGCTGGCTTTAAGCTTATCAT
>NZ_RRYX01000180.1:0-2927 GCF_014861375.1 Psychrobacter sp. FME5
CTTCTATGTCAATTATGGCTATGTCTGATGCCAGCATACTTTTTAGAACACCACCAAATCCTTTTATAAAGATAGTAAGCATTAACGTATAAAATAATACCAAACCCAAAAAGTACGATTAGCCGTGTCAAACTTGTTTAGTCTACAGTTCGTAGCACTTGCAGTCGTTTTCCTTGCTACTCTAATTTTTGTGAGTGATATAAGCGTAGATGTTTTTTGTCTATTATAGTTTTTTAGCCAAAAAAAAGGCTGCGATATAGTATACCGCAACCTTTTTAGAAAATCAGAATACAGCTACAGAGTAAGGTAACTTATCTTAAGACAGTTTATCTATAATTAGTTATTATAGGAAATAGTGATTATAAGCTTACTCGATTTACTTATTTACCCAGCTTATGCTTAGCAACACCGACCCAATGATTGGCAAACTGCTGTGCTTTATAAGCATAAGGCTTAGCTTTTTGGAGGTACGGTTTGCACTCTTCTGGGATGGCCGGCACAATATGTTTAGCAAGTTTATTGAACCACATCATTAGGCTATAATCGCCCTCGATGCTTAAGTTGCCTTCTTGTACCGCAGTCATAAAATCTGGCAGACTGCCTTTGGTCAACAGCTTAACGCCAGTCATAGAATCTTTAAAGCTAATCGTCAAATCAGCGTCTTTGGCATGACCGCCTTGTTGGCTAAATTGACCATCGGCAAAACTAAAAGAGCGGGCAATATCAGACTCTTTACTAGCGAATTCAATCGTGACATTGCGATCAGCGAATAGCGCTTTGACGTCTTCGTCGTTGCTATCAGCAAGCATGGACAAGCGGTAGCCAATCACTGCCAATAACGCATCTAACGGATCAGACTTAATATCTAATACAGGAACAGTAAACATAATCAAACTCCTAAAATGAAACGCAAAATAATGCGTACTTTATAACAATTTTTGCGACAAATATATAGATAGATTATAAACGATTCAGTGCTATCTATTCTTTAGGAGTTACGTAGAGAGCGTTAAGTATCTTGTAACATTAGATGACGTTACTTTGATTGAGATAAGCTTATACCATGCATAAAAATGGGAATAGCAAGGAAAATGAGTACAAATGCAAAATACTGTTTGACTTGCCTCGCTTTTATTTTGGATTGATTTTATTAATTGATTGTATTAATAGAAGCGCGGTTGGTAATCATCATCATAAACAGGGGTATGTTCGATATAGCGCGCCGCTTGCAACTCACGCTGCTGCCGAACAGATTGGCTGACATCCTCATAACGTAACGCCCGATATAATACCCAACTGGCCAAAGGTAACCAGCTGATGCCCATGGCGACAATATAGCTGTGCCATTCCGATAGCTCTGAGAGCATAGGACGACTGGATAACATACTTTGGATCGCTTCCACTGTCAGCCAATAGGCCATACCGCCGAATAAGTAGAGCAGTAGCCAGCGCTGTGAGGATAACGCGAGCGCCACTATCAAGCCTGCCAATAAACCATAACCCAGCAATGCCGCCGTGCTCCAGGTATCGATACCGATAAAAGAAAATATAGTCAGTAACATCATTCATCTCGCTATTCATAAGGTGAACTTCAATGGGGCTATTATGAAAGTTTGCTGAGTAAAGCTAAAGAGGGCAAAGGCGACTTTGCGACAACAGTTGACGTTTGATTATTTGGAGGGTTTCTTTGATGTGGTGTTGCAGGATTTTGAAATAAGCGCCGCAAGGCTAAGCGCTTATTGTTGAAAGTAGAGAGATGGTTTTGCTAGGGCACGTCCTCAATCTGAATGAAAGCGATGTTGATACAAGTTTGTCGTATGATATTTTTACCGTTAATGACGGCGATGACCCCACAAAGACAACAGCGACACCAAAACCGCACCCAGTAGCATGAGCCCTAATGTCGTTAGCCAATGCGCGCCAGTAGGGTATTGCCATGGCAGAACATTGTTTATCGCCTCACTATTTAGCGACCCTAAAGCATCTACTTTCCACGGCCATACTTTTACCAACGAGCCGGCGATAAAACCGGTGAGTAGTGCAAGCGTTGCTTGATAATAGCGAGCTAGTAACCATTTAAGCGCGTGGGTAAATAATAACAGTCCCGTTGCCATACCTGCGACGACGGTGAATATTATAGTAAAGTTAAGCGTATGTACTGCCTCTAACACCGCATCATAAGCGCCCAGTAACAGCAGAATAAATGACCCAGATACCCCAGGTAATATCATTGCACAAATGGCGATTGCCCCTGCAAAAAATAAATAGGGTAAGCTTGGGTTTGTCGCCAGTAATGGCAAACTACTGATGACTACAGCAGCGCACAGGCCAATGACGAATAATGCTGCCCGTCCTATGTTCCAACGCTTAATCTCACTTAGTAAGATAAATACTGTAGCGATGACCAGTCCAAAAAAGAACGACCAAATCAGTAGCGGCTGATTCTCTAACAAGTGCTTAATAATGCCCGCCAAAGTCCTGATGCTAGTGGCAATACCCAATACCAAACACAATAAAAATGTCGCATCGACCTGTCGCCATACCGCGAGCAAGCCTTTGATACCACCTTCTTGTCGAAATATCTGCCAAAGATTGGGACCAATGCTGCCCAGTGCGTTAATCAAGCGTTCATAGATACCTGAAATCAGCGCAATGGTGCCGCCAGAGACGCCAGGTACGATATCCGCGGCACCCATGGCCATGCCTTTGATGTAAGTCCCGAATAGCTGCTTTGGGCTATCGCTGGATGCAGAAGTAGGAACAGGGGTTTTATCTAATGGCTGTGGCGCTGACGACTCGTTTGGCCGCGGTGAGTGTGGTGTCGTCATGGACAATCCTTCATTATTTTAAAATTGACTCAATTGTATCAAGATATAGTTAAAATACTTTAAAAACGCTACGATACTGCGGGTATAGTTTTTTTGCAG
>NZ_RRYX01000181.1:0-2846 GCF_014861375.1 Psychrobacter sp. FME5
ACGATACTGCTGGTATAGTTTTTTTGTAGCCTCTGTCTGCGTAGGCACAGCAAGCTAGAAAAATTTATAACAGTAGCACGTGGTTATTTACTTTATTACAATCGCATTTCTTTTATGTTGAACTGACTGTATCATCGTTGTTGTAGTGATTACTTACAAATTCAGTGTAGGCGAGCATTTATGGACACGCTATAGTGTTTAAGATATTTATTTGGGAGAGTGTTATGAATTTAGAATTATTAAAACAGTTGCGTACCTCTGTGGTTATAACGGGTTTATTAGCTGGCGCCATGACGGTTAGTGCTTGTCAACAAAACCAAGAAACAGACCCAAGTTTGGAAGACGGCATCAGTGAAGAGCAGTCAGTACCAATGTCTGCTGAGCCTGCCGAGCCAAGCGATGTTGTCGTAGATGCACCTGTAAGCGACGTAGAAGATGATACGGTTGCTACCGTAAACAATGATGTGACTCAGATATCCTATCTGTGTGCACCTGAATTAGCAGTCGAAGCGACTTATAAAGATACTGACAACCAAGTAGTTATTGGTACGGCCAAAGGAACAGTCACATTGACCAAAACCAATGATGGCAGCAATCCTGAAGTGTTTGAAGGATCGACAGCTATTGATGGTAACGAAGGCTTTGTGCAGTGGCGCGTGGCGCATAAAGATCGCGAGACAGGTGTGATGCGTACTGCTGGTGCAGATGCCTCTAACGTCAGTACTTATGAATGTAAGAAAACAGAAAAAGCACCAGAAGACGCGGTATAAAGTAAGCCTTACGAAACGAGCACGGCCTATAGTATAAGACCCAATAACAAAAGCAACGTTCGCGTTGCTTTTGTTATGTCTGATTTTTCTTATGTCCAATTTTTAAAACTTGTAGGAAATAGCTTTATTTTCTTTGCGTAGTATCGCGCTCATGTGCCAAGAACCCTTCTTCTGCCACATCTAGCTCTTCGTGCTTAAGCTCTACTTGGATGCTATCGGTATGGGTATGGGTGGTTTTATTAATGTCCACTTCTTGAATCACATGGGTGTCTTTGGTGATAGTAGCTACTTGACGCGATAAGATGATCTCAATCGGCTCATCGCCAACCTCAATTTGTTTGCCATTCACCGTAACCACGGCCTTACTGTCTAACGATGGCTCAACGTGACGCAGTATGTCTTTATCATCATAACTGCCCGATAATAAATCCTGACTTTCGCTATCGTGGTATTCCGTACGCACTGTAATATATTCTTCTACCAGCTCAATAGGCACCTCGATAGTCTTGGTACGTGCGTGCTTAGTAACGGTAACTTTGCCAACATCCAAGCGTTCCTTGTTGATAACTGGACGCTCTTCTAATAGTTCAAGATGACCACCGCTGCTGGTGTTTGTTAGTGCGTCATTTTGATTGGCTAATACGGTTGGCTCTTGATTGTAGTCTTGTTGCTGATGGCTATGCTCGGCTAACTCATCGAGGTTTGGGGGTACAGATGCCGTTGTGAGTTGATCTTCTTTGTCGACTCTATCATTTATAATGGGTTTATTGTCATCGGTATTCATTATTGTATTCCTTATTGTCAGGCCGAAAAGTTTGGGCTATAAAAGTACTGAGCTGTAAAGCTGTTGGGTATAAAACAGTCGGATATAAAAAAAGACCAGAGGCGTGCTCTGGTCTTATTCACTGAGTTCATAAACTCAGCTGCTAATTGCAATCACATAGCCTTTTAAAATAGCCTTTTAAAACAGATATTCAACTATGTGAACACATTGCTTATTACATACCACGAGCGCGGCGTACATCTTCTGCGGTAATGCCGTCACGGTCTACGATGTTACCTTCACGGTCTACGACGTTGCCATCATTATCAATGTCTAACTCTTCGCGCTGGATGGTTTCGACGATAGTTTCAGTATGACGCTCAGTAGTTTTACCGACGTTGACTTCTTCAGATACATAAGTATCTTTACCGACGCGGGCACGTTCAGCTTCTAGCTCCACTTCGACAGTCTCGTTACCAGTTACATCACCGATACGGCGGTCTGTTGGACGATCTACGTTAGTGCGCTGTATATCGGCATGCTCTTCTTCGAGCTCAACATCGACATTGCGTTCTTCGGTAACCACATGCTTACCGACTTTTACCAACCCTGCAACGATGCGGTCTTTATTCACGGTTAGGCGCTCTTCGAGTAGCTCTAACGTGTTAGGTGCATCATAGGCAGTATCTTTAATATCCATACGCTCTTCAGCTGGAATAGTCTCAGCAGTAAACGCTTGACGATCTTTTTCGTATTGGTCTTTATAGCTGTACTGGTAGTCATGATCATAGACTTCCATGGCCTCGACTTGCGCCTGCGTTAAGCTATCAAAGAATACGTCATCACCTACGATACGCGCTAGGCCTGCTGGTACCAATACTTCTTTTGAGCTGAACCAACCACCTGCATCAACGATTAAATAGCGGATGCGACCAGTGGTGTCTTCTACCAGTGCGCCCTCAATTTTACCGATTTTCTCTTCATTGACGCCGTAAGCAGTTTTACCTGATGGGTCATAATAGTCATCACCAATAAGGTCGCGGTGAGTCGCTTGGATGTCTTTTAAACGAATTAGTTGGCTCATTATTGTCTTCCTTTTTTATAAATTAATGGTTATTTTTTTAAATCTTAGATTAACACATGAAGTGCAATACCAAATGTGAGGTGAAAAAAAGACCTAGATGCGCTAGCATCAAAGTTTTTATCCACCGACCAAAGTGAGATTGCAACCATGAACTATACACATCTAAGCCTAGGGGAACGATACCAGATTTATGCCCTTAAAGGGGCAAAACATAGTATTAAATTTATAG
>NZ_RRYX01000182.1:0-2814 GCF_014861375.1 Psychrobacter sp. FME5
TTCTTTGGGTTATTATAACCTCTTAGAAGCTGTCCAATTTTATTATGCCACTACAGGGCAACCCTGCTATTACTGTCGAGATTGCTAAGCTATTCAAAAAGAATAAAGACGAAAAAATATCAATGACTACATTCAAAGCTAGCCTTAAACAGCTATATGAACGTTTATCAACGAGCGATGCGCCTTTAAGTGAGATCGCAATCGTAGGCTGGTTATTGACGAAAACGGTGACTTGTAGCAAGGTAAGTAGTATTCAGACTTACAGCGGCGCTATTACGAATCGCTGGTTATCTTTGACGCAGGGTATTGATCTTGATGATTATACTGAAGATGATTTTATTCAATTTTATAGCGAACTTATCGAACTTGGTAAGTCTGAAGACGCTAAGAATACTATTGCTACTCATATTGATGAGATTCATGAATATTTAGTTAATCAGCATAATATCGAACCCATTGCCCCTCTTGCGGCTACCAAGCGAGCACACCATAGAACAGGTTATCTTTCAGAGACCATGTTTCAGGCTACTCTTAATAGTGCTGACAATATTGGAATGACTACAGATGAGGTAGACGCGGTAAAGCTCGCTTTGATTTTAGGTCAACGCTGTGGACTCAGAATAGGCGAAATAGTTAAGATTAGATTAAAAGATGTGGCTATAACCTCAGCTTATTTAGAAGTGCGTGATAATAAATATGGTAATAATAAGACGGGTTCTGCATTAAGAAGGACATTGTTAGAACAGCTTTTGACTGATTCAGATATGTCACTGTTTGAGAGAATTGAGCTTAGGCGTAATGAAAGCAAAGGGGATACCTTAATCGCTAATCAAGCTGGTATGGCTTATCGTGCTAGTGATTTGTCAAAAACCATATCTCAGTTAATTAAAACTACAACAGGACTTCCTCATCTCACGACCCATCATTTAAGACATAGCTTCTTAACTAATTTTCAATTAATGTCATTTTTGTATGATAAAGCTAATGATTTTAATGGGCATCAATGCTCTCAGACTTTGAAAGACTTATTACCTTATGACGAAGACAAGTCTTGTAAAATATTGGCTTATATTGAGACATCACTACAATACAAAAAAATATATGCTTTAGCTGGATTAGCTGGGCATGCCAGTCCTAGCACTACCTTTGACTCTTACGTGCATTTGACTGATATTCAGATTGGATTATTACTTTGGCATATGGATTACCAGTTGACGCCTAAACATTATGAACTACTAAGTATTCCTAGGTGTATAAAAAGTCAGTTAGGCGCTACACCTGCTGCGATTAATAGTTATTTTCTGCGTAAACTTAAGATCAAACCACTACTTAAGCCAAGGCTTAGCAAGCAACTAGAAACAGGAAATAAAGAATCTATAAAGCCAAAAAGATACTCATTCAATGAGGTTCGTCAGACTCTAGAGTTACATGATAGGGAAGAAGATGTTAAGGAAAGAATGGATATTTATAAGCTTGATCAAGACACTTTTGAAAGATGGCTTCAGAATGCTAGACAGCTCAGAAACCATCCTGCTTTTAAAACTATACACGGTAATCCTAGGTTATTTGCGCCTGATGATAATAGGAGCTTATTGCCAGTTTTTGACAGGTATGTTGAAGACAACAACATACTCATGCAAATGACCAATAAATTTCGTAACTTTTATAAGATAGAAGAAAGACGAAAACCTATGCTTCAGTTTATAGCGCATACGCTTATGAATTCTCAATATTATAAAAACTATATTACTTTTAGTCGAGCGTTAGATTTGTATATCTATATAAAAGTAGCAGAAAAGCTGGTTGTTAAAAAAAATATTAATTTAAAAATATACCATTATGCACAAGCTAAAGATGACGATAAAGAGCGATGGAAACCTGTGATGAAATTACTTGCCTCATCTCAAATAGAAAAGTGTAATAAATCAGATGCGCTAAGTGCGAAAACTTACAAAAAGCAGATCCGTGCGGAATTATCACTATCTAGCCAGACTGAACAGACTAGGATTGAGAATAGAGAAAATTCAAATCTTCCAATCAATCAATGGACCGTTAGAACTTTACAAGTTTTCTGTCATTATGCTTTCATCATGATAGGTCAAAGAATCAACTTAGGAGAATACGAGTCATGAATTTATCAGCAAAGTCTATTAGTATCAATAGTAGCACTAAAATTAGTCTCCATCCTTTGGCTAAAAAACTATCTAAACTTATAACGAGTGCCTATATAGTTGGTAAACAAGAAGCTTATCTAGAGTCTCTTAATACTAAATTTAGTTGTTATAACAGTTTACCTATTAATCACGTGTCAGTCATAAGCTCACAGTCGAACAGTTATGAAGTCATAGGGGGATGCTTTGTGCCTTTTTTCAACCTTAAAGCTTTAAATAAGGATAATGCTCTTTTTATTCAGTATAAATCATCAAAAAAAGATGTTAAGCCTGAACATAAAAAAAGATATGAGCAAGAATTTGATCAAGATATAGTAGACTTTATATATATGGATTTTATTAGAACTATTTCAGTATTATCTCTTCTAAAGCCAGGATCTATGTATCCTGAGCTTAAAAAGTTGACGCAAGATGCCCAGAAATACCGTAGCAGTATATGGAAAGAGATTTTTGAGAGTAAAGAGTATCTTCGACAAGAAGATTTTGCTCTGCTGCTAGATGTAAAATCAGAAACGATAAGAAGACAGTTCACCTTCTAGTTCATATGCTGTTTTATTAAGTGAGTATTAGACTACTAGTTAAATATGTGGTGGTGTATCAAAAAGTATGCTGGAGTAATAAAAGAAGGGTGACAGCCGAAGCA
>NZ_RRYX01000183.1:0-2810 GCF_014861375.1 Psychrobacter sp. FME5
CACCATGAACTCCGGCTATTTGTTCAGGACTCCAGCTGTCTTTTAGCTTATCTGTGACCCAATCCCATACATCAGCGATGATAGTGAAAGCATTGTTAGAGCGTCTGTCACAAGCCTTGTTATTAGCATGATTAGCTCGGTAACCTCGAAGGCTTTTATTGCGTCTGATCTCTCTTGATATGGTGCTAGGACTTCTTCCTAATGTGTCAGCTATAAATTTAATACTATGTTCTGCCCCTATAAGGGCATAAATCTGGTATCGTTCCCCTAGGCTTAGATGTGTATAGTTCATGGTTGCAATCTCACTTTGGTCGGTGGATAAAGACTTTGATGCTAGCGCATCTAGGTCTTTTTTTCACCTCGCATTTGGTATTGCACTTCATGTGTTAATCTAAGAAACGTTTAAGCATAAAAAAGCGCGGTGTTATAAATAGCACCGCGCTTTTTCTTATCATATAGTCGGTTCAATATAAAAGAGATACAGCGGGGCTGGAATAAATTTTTTGTAGCCTCTGTCGGCGTAGGCACAGCAAGCAAGAAAAATTTGTACCAGTCACGCAGCATAGTATCGTGTATCTATTTTATTCAGTATCAGCTATAGTTATGGCTGATAAACCTAGCAAATACTAATCGATATACACTACCTCTAACGGTGGGAAGCCATTAAACTCAACAGATGAGTAGGAGTTGGTATAAGCACCTGTCGCCAACCAATAAACTTTATCACCAATCTCAAGCTCTTGAGGCATCTGATAGCCTGCTTCTTCATACATGATATCTGCTGAATCGCAGGTTGGCCCTGCCAGCACTACCGTACCAGCTGACGTTGAGGTTTCCATTTTAGGCGTATAAACGGGATATTTAATCGCCTCACCCAAGGTTTCGATTAAGCCTTGGAACAGTCCCACATCGGTATAAACCCAGCGCGTTGTTTCATCCTGCGCCTTACGTGAAATCAGTACCACCTCACTGACTAACACCCCAGAACTTGCCACCAAAGAGCGTCCAGGCTCCAAGATAATCTCTGGCATATCATCGACACCATAACTGTCCACTAAATACTGTTTTACGGATTCGGCGTAGTCTTGTATGGTATTGACCTGATTTAAGTACCTAGCAGGGAAGCCGCCCCCTAAATTTATCATTTGTAGCTTAATATTTTGCTGATTTAAAAGCTGTTCAAAGATGTCTTTGACCATCAACAAAGCGTCATTCCAGACAGTGACTGATTTTTGCTGACTACCCACATGGAATGAGACGCCATAAGGTACTAAACCTAGCTCGCGCGCTTGGGTCAATAACTCGACGGCCATATCAGGGTGGCAACCAAACTTGCGTGACAATGGCCATTCCGCAGTGTCTGAACCTTCTACCAAAATACGCACGAAAACATTGGATCCAGGAGCGTGCTCAGCGATATTTTTTAAATCTGCTTCTGAGTCGGTGGCATATAGGCGCACGCCTTTGTTATAGGCGTACTTAACGTGTTGCGCCTTTTTAATGGTATTACCATACGAGATACGACTGGTATCGACGCCGCAGTCCAGCACTCGGTCCAGCTCATAGATTGAGGCACAATCAAAGTTTGAACCCAACTCTGCTAATAGCTTAATGACTTCTACTGCCGGACTGGCTTTCATCGCATAATGGACCTTCGCATCAGGAAATAAACCGACCATTTCATTGAATTTGAGTTTGATACGATTCAGGTCTACTACTAAAAATGGCGTTTCGCGTCCTTCAGCGACTTTGGTGAATTTCTGCCACGCAGCGGGGTCAAAATACTGCTCAATTTTGATCATGGTCATGATGGAAAACCTTTAATAAAGAAAGCGTAGAGCAGAGAAAAAAGCCAACATCGCATCATATAGTAAGTTCAATATAAAAGCGGCACAGCGGGACTGGTATACATTTTTTGCAGCCTCTGTCAGCGTAGACACAGCAAGCAAGAAAAATTTATACCAGTCCCGCGTCATATCATAACGTATCTTTTTTATTTAGAACCAACTATAGCGCATAACAAAGCCATCAGACTTTAACCCATATCATAAGTAACTTATGTGCCGTTTAAATGATGTAAAAAGTAGCTTATATGATAAATCTTACCTCTTAAGAGTTGGTTGGCTGTGGCTGTTTATCTGCTGATGGCTCACCTTGTTTTTCACGTATTTTTATAACTTTACGCACCTTGTCGCGCGCACGAGTCTGTTTTAGACGTGATAAATAATCGACGAATATCACGCCATTTAGATGATCCATTTCGTGTTGGATACAGACTGCAAGTAAGCCTTCTACTTCTTCGTCAATTTTTTCGCCGTTCTCATCTAAGGCTTCGATACGCACTTTATTCGGACGCTCAACACTATCATAGACCTCGGGCACCGACAGACAACCTTCTTCATACGGTTGTTTTTCTTCCACCAATGGCGTCACTTTAGGGTTAATAAAAACCTTAGGCGTGTTTTTTTCTTCGGATAAATCCATGACAATCAGTTGAATATGGCGATCAACTTGACTGGCAGCCAGGCCAATACCCTGAGCGTCATACATCGTCTCAATCATGTCATCGATCAAGGTCTTGATTTCAGCAGTCACTTCCTTGACAGGCTTGGCAATAGTGCGCAAGCGCGGGTCTGGATAATTTAAAATAGGGAGTAAAGCCATGACGCTCACCTCAATAATAGGGATAAAATAGGGTTAATATTATAAGGTAAATGGGGACAAAAGTAATGCTTATCAATACTTTCCGCGTAACTATAGTCAGTGAGAAGTAATATCGCTACATCACGTACTGCAGGTACCGTTTTTTC
>NZ_RRYX01000184.1:0-2797 GCF_014861375.1 Psychrobacter sp. FME5
CGATCTTACGATTACACCAAAAAAACCGATGTAGTTCACAGTGAAATACTACTTCCTAAAAATCTGAGTGAGCAATTGGACGAGTCCGACATTGAGTTGGATTTTCAGCGCATCGCTGATTTAGTCGAGATTGGAGAAACTACCAAGCGCGGCAAAATGAAAAGTAGCGCGCGTCTTGCTCGTGAATGGGTATTGTGCGGAGTGCCTGAACTAACACGCGCCGAGAATATCGAACTGTTTGAGCAATTTGCTCAGCAGCAGAGTGAGGAACAAGGCGTTCTCAGCATGGTTTTTGTTCATGATCCCACCGCAGGTGATGACATGGCCACCACCAAAGCAGCAGCAGAGGGCAAAAGTATGGCTGCGCCTGATCCGCGAAACATTCACGCCCACATACTGCTACTGACCCGAAAGCTAGACGTATCAAGCGATAGCTTGTTATCGCTAGGCGAAAAATCAGACAGCGAGCTGTCTAACGATGAACGTACGCGCCCTGTCGTCCCAAAAAAACTCGTTGGCACAATTGATCCTGAGACAGGCAAAAAAATCCAGCAGGGGCGCGGATTATGTTCAAACAGTGAATGGCTCAAAAACACCCGTAAACAATGGGCAGATATTCTTAATGAACGACTGGAACAGAAAGGGATTCAGCCAGTTACCCATAAGAGTTACAAGGATCTAGGGCTCACATTCAAACCTACCAAACATTTAGGAAAAAATGCCAGTATCGCAGAGCGCATGGGCGTTCAAACAGAAATAGGAAAATATAATGAGTCAGTCAACAGATACAACCACAACCAACTTGAGCAGACAGCAAATAGCGGAATTACTAGCAGCCAACAACAAATTGCGCGCAGCCAACGATGGATTGATGCAATCAGTACTGGAGATGCATACATTCAACGACAAATTGAGCAAGAAACTCAGCAAGAAAAGCACGTTAATAGCCGCATTGGACAGGGCGTTAGAAGAAGAGCAGAACGCCAACGCCCAAACCCCTATGAGCAGCAGCTCAAAACAAGCGCTGATAACCGAAAACAGCGAGCTACAGAACTTCGCGAACGAACAATCATTTTTGATAGAGCGTCAGAACGAGCGGATAGAAATGCTCGATACAGAAAACCAAGAATTAACGGAGTTATTGGTGAGGTTGACAGACTAACCATGAAAACAGCTCTACTGTTCTCCAGTCGTAGAAATGAGTCATCATCTTATACGGATAGACAAAAAGATATTTTAGAGCAATTCGCTAATGAAAACAGCCTAGTAACAGGGGATTTCAGAGAGGATATTAGAGTTACTACAACGTTTTTCAGTGATGCAGATAATGCTCAAACTCATAAACATATCGTTAAATTGATCAATGACCCTGAGAGAGAGGAGCAAAACCACTCTAAAACGTCCAAATTTGAGGCTGAGAGCGATTTAAACAAATCAACTAGGGATTATGTAGATAATGAGTCTAAAACGTCAAATACGGCAGATTTGAGCGTTTCTATAGCACCTAGACGATATAGACGACCGTAGTAATTCTTTTTTTCTTGTTTTCAGTGCGTCATACGATAGGTTAGAAAATTATTAGATTTTGAACGTAAAAACAAGTCATCTTCTAGTCGATTTTTCTTTTTTTTATTTCTTAGTTATCAACAACCAAAAAGGTTTTTAATGTTTTTAATGCTTTTAAAAGCTTTTAAGTTGTCTCAAAGCCTTGCTACTACTGGTCTGTGTAGGAGCTTAACGGACGTTTACCTGTCAATTAACGGACGTTTACCTGTCAATTAACGGACGTTTACCTGTCAATTAACGGACGTTTACCTGTCAATTAACGACTTGTTTTGTTTACGTCCCTTTAAAGACATGATAAAGTAAAGTCTTTTATTTAAAGGAGTTCACAAATATGAGCGACAAAAAGTTAAAAAATGAGGTTGTTAAAACTCACAGGTTAAATACAGCTCTACAAAAATTATCACTTGCTGAAATTCGACTTATGCAGTTAGCGATTATAGATGCAAGAGAAACAGGTGCAGGCATAGATACTTTAACCCCCTTACCTATCCATGCAAGCCGTTATGCCGAGGCGTTTGGTGTTACAAGACAAACGGCGTATGAAGTTCTTATTGAGGCTGAAACCTCTTTATTTAAGCGTTATTTTACATTTCTTGATGAGCGAGATGGTAAGCCAGTTAAGTCTCATTGGGTAAGTCAGGCAAAGTATTTAGATGATGAGGCGATCATTGAAATAATGCTTACACCTGCTGTAGTCAAAGAGATTACACGTATTGATGCTATAGAAGCTAAAACTCTATTCACAAGATTTGCGCTTGAGCAGGTAGCACCAATGAAAAGCGTCTACTCTGTGAGATTATACGAACTACTCAACCAATGGAAGCAAGCGAAAAAGGCAAGCTTTGACCTAAATACTTTCAGGGGACAGTTAGGTGTTGAGGATACTGAGTACAAGGCAATGAGTGACTTTAAAAAGCGCGTCCTAGACCTTGCTGTGAATGAAATAAATGAAAAATCAGACCTAAAAGTCAGCTATGAACAGGTTAAAAAGGGTGTAGCTATAGTAGGCTTTAAATTTAAGGTATTGACTAAAGCGCAACCGAAAAATATAAAGCAAGAAGCTGTTAGAGACGGGAATACAGCAGATATGTTCACGATTGGAGATCTAAACGATAAGCAGCTAGGGCGTATTGTTCGAAATCCTGCGTTTATGGCGGAATATAATCATCTAGTAAGCCCGACTAGCCCAGCTGGACAGTCACAACAAGGGTGGGAGTTTGAGATGGTTAAT
>NZ_RRYX01000185.1:0-2786 GCF_014861375.1 Psychrobacter sp. FME5
CGGCTGTCACCCTTCTTTTATTACTCCAGCATACTTTTTGATACACCACCTAATAATCATAACCGACGCTATAGCCAGACTTATGAGCCTAATCGCATTGATATAAGCTACATACTCTATTGAAAAAAACATTTGTTATGGCGCTGTTATGCACACAAGGGACATTTATTATGTGGAAGAATATGGGACTGACAGGCAAGATTATTGTTGCCATGATACTCGGTATCATACTGGGTTTATTGATAAACTATTTAGGACTGAACGCTGAAGGCAGCTTCGTTAATACTTATGTCACCAACGGTTTTTTTGCTATTGTCGGTAAGCTGTTTGTCAACTCGCTCAAAATGTTGGTGGTGCCTTTAGTTCTCATCTCGCTTATTTGTGGCGTTTGCGGCATTGGTGACATCCGTTTACTTGGTCGCATTGGTACCAAAACCTTTCTTATCTATATGATGACAACGGCCTTAGCGATTGCAACAGCGATTGGGCTTGGCTCGCTATTTGGTATCGGTAAAGGCATGAATATCGAAACCGAAGCAGCGTTTGAAGCCGCGTCAGCACCACCATTGCTCGATGTATTCTCAAACATCATTCCGTCCAACCCCATCAGCGCGATGGCGAATGGCGATATGTTATCGATTATCTTCTTTGCCATTCTCATCGGTGTCAGTATCTTGATGGTTGGTAAACCTGCCAAAGGCTTGGTACAAAGCTTAGAATTAATTAATGAAATCATCTTAAAGATGGTGACCATTATTATGAATCTTGCTCCTTACGGCGTTTTTGCACTCTTAGCCAAAGCCATGTCTGAGCTTGGATTGGACCTTATTTGGTCGTTGCTCGGCTATGTGGTGGTATTGATTGGTTCATTGGCTTTCCATTTTTTCATTACCCTGATGATCGTACTCAAGGTCTCTTCGGGCTTATCGATCAGAACCTTTTTGGCAAAAATGCGTGAAGTTCAGATTTTTGCGTTTAGTACCTCAAGCTCAAACGCGACAATTCCTATTACTTTGCGTACCGTCACTAAGCGTATGGGGGTCAACAATTCAGTCGCTTCATTTACCGTGCCTTTTGGTGCCACTATCAATATGGATGGTACGGCTATCATGCAGGGCACGGCGACTATTTTTATTGCCAATATTTATGGCATTGATTTGGGCGTGACCGAGTACCTGACTGTTATTTTAATGTCAGTGCTAGCCTCTATTGGTACCGCTGGTGTGCCGGGTGTTGGTTTGATTATGCTTTCCATGGTATTTGCCCAAGTCGGCCTACCTATCGAAGGTATCGGCCTTATTTTAGGTGTGGATCGTATCTTAGATATGCTACGTACCGCTGTAAACGTCGGTGGTGATGCGGCCGTCACTGCTATCGTGGCAAAATCAGAAGGCAAAATGGATTTAGCAATTTACAATGATCCTGATGCTGGAGCAAAAGACTTGTTTGACGGTCATATCGATGAAGACAATGAGCGTGAATTTTCAGAAGTCTTTAGTGATGGAATCATGGGTAGTGAGTACGATGACATTGATCGTCGCCACTAGTCATTCTTATTATCTATAAATGCTTATTAATAAAAAAACCTCAGCCACATTTCACATTGGCTGAGGTTTTTTTGGCTCGGCTACGTATACTTTCTTAATAGATATCACCCACTCACTGTGAAAACTTAGATTAACCAATAAAGCGTTAGGACAATTAACCAAAAACGTACTTGGTTATCATCGCCAAGCATACCAAGACAATCATTGGACGAATCAGCTTACTACCGCCTTTGACCACCATATGCGAGCCAAAATACGCCCCTATCGTTTGACCTACCATCATTGCTAGCCCTACTTTCCAAAGGACATTGCCGCCCAAGATAAAGAATATTAACGAGCCAATATTGGTAGACAAGTTCAATACCTTTGCCGCGCCTGTCGCTTCGACTATCTGCCGGCCGCGCAATGCCACATTCCCAAGCGCAAAAAACATCCCCGTTCCAGGTCCCATATAACCATCATAAAAGCCAATCAAGGGCGCAGCAACTTTTTGCCATTTGCCTTCTGAAATACGTGGTGCCGCTTCTACCTCACCAAGTTTGGGTGCAAATAAGGTATAAATACCGATAGCGGCAATCAAAAACGGAATCAGTTTTTCGAGTAAATCCGGTGGAGACATCTGTACCGCAATACTACCAATCACCGAACCAATAAAAGCAGCGATAATAGCCACTTTTATACGCTGCGGCTTGACCACCCCTTTTTTGATCATCGTAATGGACGCTGCCAATGCACCTGAGGCGGCTTGCAGCTTGTTGGTGCCTAGCGTTAGCACGGGTGGGATATTGGCAAGCAACATAGCGGGTATGGTCAACAAGCCACCGCCACCAGCAATGGCATCAATAAATCCTGCCAGCGCTGCTACAGCAGTAAGCATTAAAATAATCTCTAATGAGAGTGATACATCCATGACGCTGACCTACAAGTTTTAAAACTTAGATTAACACACCAAGTGCAACGCTAAATTATATTATAGAACACCTGATTGGGCGTTTTAAACCCTAAGCGTTTTCTTGGTCTGTTGTTTAGTTTATTCTCAATGTCCTGTATCTCATTATCAGAGACTTGTCTAAAGTCACAACCCTTAGGCAAGAACTCTCTGATTAATCCGTTGGTATTCTCGTTGGTTCCTCGCTGCCATGACGCATAAGCATCGGCAAAGAAGAAGGAAGTAAAGAGCTTTCGTTTCACCTTCTTATGCTGAGCAAACTCTTTACCATTGTCAGAGGTAATGGTCTT
>NZ_RRYX01000186.1:0-2762 GCF_014861375.1 Psychrobacter sp. FME5
GTTTATTTGGTTCGATGATAAAAGAAGTCGGGTGAAGCAAAACTTTTTTTTGACGTATTAAGCTTAAATTATTGATGTGCATCATAGTGAGCAGTCGAAAGTAAATGGGGCATTTTAAAGAAAAGTAGCTAGTTAATGCAAATGATTTTCATTTTATTTATGAATATACGGCAGTTATTGAGCGCGCCAATAGACTTTTATGACCATATCTTGACGAGATAGACCAAGGGTTGCTTTTAATTGTTTTCTTAATGACTTGATGTCCGCCGCTTCAAGCGCACCCCATACCTTGCCAATCTTAAGAGGCAATGTCATTAATCTTGCATTTAGTAAGCTCATGATTTGTTCAGGAATTTCGGTTGTTGGCGTCTTAATGATATGAAGTAGATTGTCTTGTAGAAAACACTCATCATGACCTAAGCACGGCCAAAGGTTGAGAGTATGTAAATAACTGATGTCTTTTGGATCTTCAGTAATAGCAATGACAAGGGGTGGTAACGGATTTTGCCAGTTCTCTAATAGATTGGCGACTGTAGGTAGAGAGGTTTCATCACATATTAATAAGCATTGACCCTCATTGAGGTGTTCTGTTTTCTCAGGATAGTCGCGCACCGTTTTTATTGGCATACCGCAAGCGAGAGAACGTGCCCAATTGCCACCTGGTGTGTCGCCATGGATATAAACATCTATCCAAGCTTGAACAGACAAGCTGATTGGATCTTGCCATGCTTTTCGCAGGGTGTAGTAGCGCTGTAAAGGCTTATCGTTATTACTTGACTCATCATTTAGGGTGGAGAAAACGTCAGAGTTTAACTCAAATAAATAAGCATACCCGGGATGATTGAGTGGCGTACTATCGGGTGCTGTGACCATCAGTCGATACATATTAGAACTGACATAATAACTATCAATCACGCTAAAGTATTGTTCTTGAAGTTTGATTGTACGCTTACCAAGCTTAGTAGCGGATGACTGCAATAACGCTATATATTGTTCATGTAGTGTCTCAGCGTCGCTAATAGGCACAAAAAAGTTGATAAAGTATTGATGATTAATACTAGAAATGTTTTCAGCGAGGCTGTTATCTGTAGAACTGCTATCTTTTAACGCATTAGAGTTATTTTGATAGCGATTCATCGTCATAACATCTAACAGAAGACCGTCAGGATACAGTTCTGTTATTGATACTATATCGTACTCGCCGACTGAGGCAGAGGTAAAGGCATTGATAAACATCGCAAGTTCATCTTGATGCTCTTCATTGAGATGATGAATGAACATGGCTTTATCAGCAATGGCTAATGGGGTTTTATCGGTATCATAACGAGTAAGCGTTTCAGCCATAAAGGGTCATCCAAGCCAAAAAATCATATAACGGTTACTTCATATAACCGTCAAATAGATAGCATCTGAAAATATAAGGATGTTACTGATAATCATTAACATCTAGATTATTATTACGTTAATTTGATTGTATGTCAACGTATTTATAATCATAAGCGGGCTATTGTCATAGGATTATTGACATTTTTCTTTCAATGATAAGCGATGGTGATGATTATTTCTGAAATAATACGAATCTTTAAAAGCGTGTTTAGCCGAGTTAAAGTCAGAGATTAGGAGGGTAAGGAGCTGTCTAAATGTTTATTTTAAATTCCCATGAAGTCGCAGTTACCACTGAGTCATCAGGATAGTTTATTTTATTCAAACCCCGATATTAATAACGTCACCTAAGAAAAGTAAATTTCATAATCCAGCCCTCTACACTATATAGATAATAGCATATAGAGCTTTTCTGACTTGTCAGAGTAAGATTTTTTCATGGCATATGCAGGTATTAATGATATTTTAAACACCATAATATTGAGGGATTTACTAGCTAATAAGTTATAGTTTCAATAAGAACTTAATCTACTTTAGCGTTAACTATTTCTAGTAACGATCTCAATTGCAGAACTGAGTCTTTAGCTTGATTTGAATCCCAATGTTCATCTAGCTACTTAGCAAATATATTTACTCTTACTATAAAACTCATAGCATCAGTGTATTTATACCGACTCTAATACTTGCTGGCAAGCTTGAGCTAAATAAGGATCAACCGTATCTTGTTTAAGCAATCATTTAAGATAGCCAGCACCCTCAAAACTAGTAGCTAAATCCGCAATAGCCTCACCTTTATACTTACCAAAACTTAAATGCGTGGGTATACGCGCCATTTCACTAAACTCATATAAGCTTTCCACATCACTTATCTTATGACCTTGGCTGTTGGCTAAATCAATCAGACTACCAAGCACTAGATCAGTGAAGTAAATATCAGCAATAGCAGCATGAGCATCCCTTGCTTGAGCACGAGCTATATCACGGTGAAAGTGGTAGAGGAGGGATACTAGCTTATGGCTCTCAAGTGTAGGAAGAAGACAGTTAGCCATGGCATTGGTGCAAATCAAATTAGGAGTATGAGTTACGCCCGCATTTTTAAGAACTGCCATGTCAAAATCAATATTGTGACCAATCAAGTACTCAATACTGTTAGGTAGTCTAAAATCTGTGTGAGGTGGTTCATCCGCTACATCTTCATCACAGATATGTGATATCGCCATAGATCCCAAACTAATTTCTTTCAGGGGGTTAAAGCGCTTCGCTCTCGGCTCCTGCAACACAGTTACTTTACCATCGTTAATATCAACAATGGAGTAGGCTGTTTGGTGGTGTGTCAGAAAGTATGCTGAAGAAATAAAGGAGGGTGACAGCCAAAGCAA
>NZ_RRYX01000187.1:0-2739 GCF_014861375.1 Psychrobacter sp. FME5
TGGTGTTCTTTTACATCAATTATGGCTACGTCTGATGCCAGCATACTTTTTAGAACACCACCCATAATGTATCTGTTTTATTTAGAACCAACTATAGTTTTAGATTTTAATAATAAAAGTATCTTTAAAAATATTTCGCTTTAGAAGCTTTATTTAATAAATATTGTCGAAAATAATGTGGTTAGGAGCCAGTGATGAGCAATGCTGATACGTACCTAAATGCCTTTGGCGGACTGGTCACCGATAATGGTCATGCTAGTGATGAGATGGTCATTAAAATGACTGATGTCAGCAAGTGGTATGGCGATTTTCAAGTACTGACTGACTGTACCGCGCATGTGCACAAAGGCGATGTGGTAGTCGTTTGTGGTCCATCGGGTAGCGGTAAGTCGACCTTGATCAAGACAGTCAATGGACTGGAACCTTTTAAAAAAGGTGAAATCTTGGTCAACGGTATCTCTGTTGGCGCAGCAAAGACCAATTTACCCAAACTCCGCAGCAGTGTCGGTATGGTGTTTCAGCATTTTGAGCTGTTTCCGCATCTAACGATTATTGATAACCTGACGGTCGCCCAAGTCAAAGTATTGGGCCGTAAAGAGTCTGAGGCTAAGCAAAAGGCCATGGCTTATCTAGACCGTGTCGGACTCACAGTACAGGCAGCGAAGTATCCCGCTGAGCTGTCTGGCGGTCAGCAGCAGCGGGTAGCGATTGCTCGCGCGCTTGCGATGGACCCAGTCGCCATGCTGTTTGATGAACCAACCTCGGCGCTTGATCCAGAGATGATTCAGGAGGTGCTTGATGTCATGGTCGAGCTGACCCGCGATGGCATGACCATGATGTGTGTGACTCATGAGATGGGCTTTGCCAGTCAGGTCGCCAACCGTATTATCTTTATGGATGAGGGGCATATCGTTGAGAACTGTAGTAAGGATGAGTTCTTTGAAGGTGCAAAAAGTGACCGCGCGCAAATGTTCTTATCAAAAATTTTGAATCATTAAAGATAGCATTTAAGATTAATTTATCAAAAGCGTCTATTTTTAGGCGCTTTTTTTGGTCATTGATTTATCGATTTAACAATCCTGTTAATGTCAGTGACTGTGTGTATACTGATATAATGGCGGTCAATTATCCCAAAATGAAAACAATCCCCCGTCTATATTGGAGCCAATATGAGCGCAGAAACTATATTACCATCAACCACATCCCCATCATCCATGTCTAAAGAGTCGAAAGAGTCTAAACAAGGCATTGTTATCATTGGGGCAGGTTTGGCAGGCTGGCATGTTATTGATGCCATTCGTGCTAAAGATAAAGACATTCCGATTACTTTAATCACAACAGATGATGGCGACCGTTATCACAAGCCCATGCTAACCATGGCGATTAGCCAAAAGAAAAGCGCGGCAGATTTGGTGCGAGCGACTGGTATTGATGCTGCAAAAGCCGCGCAAGTAACCCTACTGGCCAATACGCAGGTGACGGATATTGATGCTGCCACGCAACAATTACAGCTTGTCTCGGCGCTGCGCTCAGATCCTGTTTATACCAATTACGCAACGATCAGCTATGACAAGCTGGTACTGGCGATGGGTGCGCATCCTATTTTTCCCCAAAGCCTACCAGAAGATTTGGTTTGGCATGTCAACCATATCGAGCGCTTTGGGCAATTACAAGAAAAGCTAGCAGCAGGTAGCCAGCATGTGGCTATTGTTGGTGCAGGCATGGTGGGTACTGAGATTGCCGAGGATTTATTAAAAGCGGGTCATCAAGTAACATTGATTGATTTAAATGATGCGCCGCTATCACAAATGCTGCCAGCAAAAGCCACTGCGCGTATTGCCCAAGCAGTGAAATCGCAAGGGATTAACTTTTTGGGCGGCTATCAGGTAACAGATGTTATTCGTATCAGTGATGGTAACCATGGTGAAAAGTTGCAAGTCAGCTATGAGCCGCTTCACTCTGATTCAGAAGATAGCGCTGCTAAGTCAACTATACAAACAGAGCCATTGATTGTCGACCATATGATTGCCAGTACGGGTTTGACGGTCGATGGTAAATTGCCAACAGCGGCAGGAGTCGAGTTTGATCGCCGTACTGGTATCGTAGTTGATGCGCCGACGCTGCGTACCAACACCGATAATATTTATGCCATCGGTGATTGTATGTCGATTAATGGTGTTGCTTGCCGTTATGTGGCCCCGTTACGCGCGCAGGCAGCGACCATTGCTGATGATATCTTAGGTTTAGAACATAGCGGCTATGAGCATAAACCGCCGATGATTCGTCTAAAAAACAAAGCAATATCGGTCATGGCAACAGGTGTGCCGCAAGCTTCTGGTAACTGGCAAGTGAGCAGTGAAAATGATGATGAGCTTATCATGGACTTGCTCGATGATAACAATGAAGTCAGTGCGACGGTAACGATTAAAGCACCGCCAACGGTTAAAGTCTAATCGTTGCAAGATTAAACCGTGTCTATATCCAGAATTTGTATAGCCAGGTCTAAATAAAAAAGAATCATTCACATTAACGTGCTACTGCTAGAATTTCTTTCTAGCTTGCTGTTCGCAAGCGTGACAGAGGCTGCGAAAAATTTATAGCAATAGCACTGTACGCTTTAAGGTTAATCAAGTATAGTTTAATTATAATAGGGGCTGTATAGAATTCAAATCAGCGGCAGCCAGATAAAGACACAAGCGAGAATTACGGCAGCCTCATAGCTGGCTTTAAGCTTATCAT
>NZ_RRYX01000188.1:0-2730 GCF_014861375.1 Psychrobacter sp. FME5
TGCCAATCCGTAACTGGACGTCTGCTTTAAATCGCTTTATGATTATGTTTGATGACCGTATCAGCAAGCATTTAATCTAAACGGCAGTTACACAGAATTCGGGATGGTCTCTAAAATAATACTAAACCCAAAAAGTACGACTAGTGGCTGCAAACTCGTTTAGTTTACAAGACGTAGTACTTACACTCGTTTTCCTTGCTACTCTAATTTTTGTGGATGGTATAAGCTTGTTTCGGATGTTTTTACGCAAGCACAGCTACAAATAGAATAAACGAAAAAGCCATTATCTCCCTGAGACAATGGCTTTTTTGCTGGTTTTTTATGCAAAAAACTCAATTATATGACTTTTTTGGCAAAACTCATTGACAACACTATTGTGAAGACCGTATAGTCTGCTGACAAGAGAAAACTAACAGTTTTCCTAAGTATCTTGTCGCTATTCTCCTCGTGTTTATCAACAAAAACACAGTCGTCATTATAAACACCATTACTTAACGAAATGACTAAATACAATTACTGATATTGAGTTTTTGGCGCAGACTCTTATGTAGCCTCTTTATCCTCCTTATTTATAACCTTGCATCAAACGCTTGCAATGCATACATAAGCAGACACAATACCAAGACTACATAAATTCCAGCACTGCACACACCCTCTATCGCCATAATATCGTTGTTTTAATCACTGTCGTGACTTGTGCTACTAATGGCATCTCTCATCTGATCAATTGCTAATGACCTATCTATGAATCTAACTGAATTAAAGAAAAAATCAATCGCTGAGCTATTGGCTATAGCCAAGGAAATGGGTCTTGATAATATGGCACGTAGCCGTAAACAAGACATTATTTTTGCTATCCTAAAAACCCATGCCCGTAATGGTGAGGCCATTTATGGTGATGGTGTGCTTGAGGTTCTTCCTGACGGGTTTGGCTTTTTGCGCTCATCAGAAGGCTCTTATTTAGCAGGTCCTGATGATATCTATGTCAGCCCTAGCCAAATTCGCCGTTTCAGTCTCAAAACGGGTGACAGTATCGCTGGCACGATTCGTCCACCCAAAGATTCTGAGCGTTATTTTGCACTATTAAAGGTTGGCGAAATCAACTTTGATACGCCAGATCGCTCACGTCATAAACTTATCTTTGAAAACTTAACGCCGCTATTCCCAACTGAGCAGCTAAAGTTAGAACTCGGTAACGGTACGACTGAAGACTTGACTGGCCGCATCATTGACCTAATCGCCCCAATCGGTAAAGGTCAACGCTCTATTATCGTTGCCCCGCCGAAAGCGGGTAAAACGATGTTGCTACAGACCATCGCCCAGTCAATTACCCGTAACAACCCTGAATGCTACCTTATTGTACTATTGATTGATGAGCGTCCAGAAGAAGTGACCGAGATGGAACGCACAGTACGCGGGGAAGTCGTCGCTTCGACTTTTGATGAACCGCCACAACGTCACGTACAAGTTGCGGATATGGTCATCGAAAAAGCCAAGCGTTTGGTCGAGCACAAACAAGATGTTGTTATCTTATTGGATTCTATTACTCGCCTTGCCCGCGCTTATAACACCGTTATTCCCTCATCGGGCAAAGTATTAACCGGTGGTTTGGATGCCAATGCGTTAGAGCGTCCAAAACGCTTTTTTGGTGCCGCTCGTAACGTCGAAGAAGGCGGCAGCTTGACTATCATTGCCAGTGCACTAATCGATACTGGCAGTAAAATGGATAGCGTCATCTTCGAAGAATTCAAAGGAACGGGAAACCAAGAGATTACGCTTGAGCGTGATTTGGCTGAAAAACGTATTTTCCCTGCCATTAATATCAAAAAATCTGGTACACGCCGCGAAGAGCGTCTGCTCAATGAAGACAAATTACGTAAAGTTTGGATTCTACGCAAGCTTCTACAACCAATGGATGGCGTACAAGCAACTGAGTTCTTATTGGATCGCTTAAAAGAGGCGAAGACCAATGATGAATTTTTTGAACAAATGAAACGCAAATCTCAAAACTAGATAGTGATTCTAATGGTGTTTCTATTATAAAAGGCTGCTCTAGTGCAGTCTTTTTTTTGGATTCTTTTACGTGAAACCTAAAAAACAGTTAGCGTATTATCCCTATGAATACAAGAAACCTAAATGAAACCCCTACCAATGACATATAATGGCAACATCATTTACATCTCGCTTGCAAAGCTTAGCGTTTCTACTACGACCAAATATATACTAATCAGGTAACATTAGACCTAGTATGAATGTATTTAGGAAAGTAATTTTATTTGAAGTGATTTTAATTTGAAGTGACCTTATTTAAGACATTCGAATACCTGACACAGATTGACCGTACTCAATTGATGATTATCATAAGATGAGTACTTTATTTTAAACTTAATCAATTAATAGGTGAAAACATGAAATTTGCTAAAACTATCGCAATGACTGCTCTTACTAGCTCAGCTCTAATCATGGGCGGCTGTGCATCTAACGGCTACAACACTGGTTTAAGCAATACTGCTAAAGGTGCTGGTGCTGGTGCTGCTGCAGGCGCTCTTATCAAGAGTGGCGGCAACAGTAAAGACATCGCTCGTGGCGCACTAGGTGGCGCTGCACTAGGTGGTGCAGGTGCTTATATCCTTGACCAAACCAGATAATTGGTTTTAGATAAATATTTGGTGGTGTTCTAAAAAGTATGCTGGCATCAGACGTAGCCATAATTGATGTAAAAGAACACCA